>CAZSOP010000360.1:0-4764 GCA_964608385.1 uncultured Cytophagia bacterium | reverse complement strand
ACCATTCAAATAACACCCGATGCGGGTTAAAAAGATGCCCAGGGCAACACTGGGGACAATGATATCAGCAAATTTTAAAAAAGACAACTTTTTAATATACAAATAGAGCATACAGCTGATGAAGGAGAGCACGACTCCGCCCAATAACGTCAGACCGGCAATGCCGATCTGACCATCACTTTGAAACGGATTGATGGTGTCGAGCCAGCGTCCCCTGAATTCGTCCAGATGAAAAATAACGTATAACAACCGAGAACCAACGATAGAGCTAATGATAATGACCACTGATACGTCCATGATGTGGTTAGGATCAATACCGCGCTTTTTGGCCCGCTTCGTAGCCAGCCAGATTCCAGCCAGAAAGGAAAGCGCCAGCATAAAACCATACGCCCTGAGCTCAAAGGCACCAATTTTGAATAATACCGGATGCAATTTTACCTCCACTGATTAAATCGTGTTCGATATGAATTTAATAATATTCCCAACATGATAAAACTCGATATCATGGATGATCCGCCATAACTTACAAAAGGCAAGGGAAGGCCTGTCACCGGCATGATTCCCACGGCCATTCCAATATTTACAACGATCTGAAAAGCAAGAACAGAGGTCACTCCAATAACGGCCAGACTGCTGAACATGCTCCTGGAAACAGAGGCAATAAAAACAGCCCGCATCAGCAACACAAAAAATGCCAGTAAAACGACCATTGCACCGACAAAGCCCCATTCTTCAGCAATAACCGAAAAAAAAAAACCCGTATGTGGAGCCGGCAGAAACCGCAGTTGATTTTGACTCCCCTGGGTAACCCCTTAAAAAAAAACCCCGCCGCTACCGACCGCGACTTTAGATTGAATAATCTGATATCCCGCTCCGCGTGGATCAGAGACCAGCCCCAAAAAGGTAAAAATCCGCTTCTTTTGATAATCGTGCAGATGATTCCAGATCTGGGGGGCTGCTATGCCAACGAGTATATTGACGAGAAAGACAGACCAGTAGATCAACCAGCCGCGTTGTGAAATATACAAAATAATTGTGATAACCAAAACAGAGAAAAAGAAGGTCCAGTAATTAAATGACGCAATAAACGTCAGAAAAGGCGCACAGATGACAAAGATAATAAACGGGCTCAATCCACGCCAGTAAAGCATGGGCAATACAATGACCAAAAAGGTCAAAGAGGTGGCGAGATCGGGTTGCCGTATAACCAATACAAAGGGCAGAAAAACAATGGCAAATACAACCGCCAGCGTTCGCGTTGTTAATTGTCTTTGATCATCACTAAGATAATGAGACAACGCCAGTATCAGCACGGGCTTTACAAATTCAGAAGGCTGAAAGCGTATCAAACCGAGTTGAAACCAACGGCTTGTCGACCCGGAACCAAAACCGGCAAACAAGAGGATCAATAAAATCATCAAAAAAACGTACCAAAACCAGGCTGTGGAATAAAGCCATTCTCTGGGTATATAAGCAACAACAAAAAGAACCGCAAGGCCGAAGAGAATCCATAAAATTTGCTTGCTGAAATTATCCTGAATATATGTGACCTCGCTGCTATAGCTCGTGCTGTAAACCGCAACCAAACTGCTCACGACCAGTATTAAGATGGCGGCCAGCGTTATCCAGTCCAGCCCTATATTTTTCTTTTTTTTAGCCATCATTTGTCCGAATAAAGTTCAAAATAGTGCTTTATCATTCTGCGGGCGACAGGAGCAGCTACGGCGCCACCACTTCCTCCGTTTTCAACAAAAACACAAATTGCAATTTGTGGCGCCTCATAAGGTGCAAACCCGATAAACCATGCATGCGAATCGCCATGCGGATTCTGTGCCGTACCGGTCTTGCCGGCAACATGAACAGGCGCACAATTGCTCGCCAGCCCCGTTCCTCCCTCTTCATTTACCGCTTTATACATGCCACGCCGGATAATATCAAATGTTCTTTCCGAGACTCCGGAAAGTGTTTTCACGACAGGTTGAGAATGAATGGTTCTGCCATTACCCGAATCATAAACTTTATGCAACAAATGCAACTGATACCAGGTGCCTTTGTTGGCTATGATCATGGCGAGCTGAGCCATCTGGATCGGTGTTGTCAACAGATCCCCCTGACCAATAGCAAGATTTAATAGCATACCCTGTGTCCATTTGTTCTCGCCATAAACTTTATTCATATAATTACGATCAGGAACAAGACCGTTATTTTCACCGACCAAATCGATTCCGGTTTTTCTGCCAAATCCAAATTTTTTTGCCATATCCGCCCATACATCCACATCCACCTTTAAGCTGATATCGTAAAAATAAGTGTTACATGAATGCTGTATGGCACTTGTAAGATCCATCGTACCGTGACCCTCCGGCTTCCAGCAATCGAAAAACCGCCGTCCCAGCCGATAAAAACCGGGACAATATACGGAATGCGAAAGGGTGATGGCTTTGCTCTCGAGGGCGGCTGCAGCCAGGATGAGTTTGAATGTTGAACCCGGCGGATATATACTTTTAATCATTCTGTCATACAGCGGCTTTTCTTCATTGTTGATGATTCTTTGCCAGGCATCATGGGTTACAATTTTTGAAAACAAATTTGGATCATAGTCGGGTTTGCTGCACAACACCAGCACCTCTCCATTTGTCACGTCTACAAGAGCAGCGCCACCACTCGTGTTTGCAAAGAGCGCTTCCGTTTGCCGCTGCAAGCGATGATCGATGCTTAAATAAATATCCGCTCCCCGCTGGGCCGGTTTTTCGCCGGCTACTTTGATCTCCTTTACCTCACGACCAAAGGCATCGACCTCAACAAAATCATACCCCACCTTACCGCGAAGCAATTTATCGTATACCTTTTCAATGCCCGTTTTACCGACCAGGTCACCCAGGCGCAACCCTTCCTGCTTGCGGGCAACCAGTTCGGCTTGAGTGGCTTCACCGATGTAACCCAAAATATGAGGCGCCCGGATCATACCGGGATAATCGCGGCGCGATTCAATATCATAGACCACTCCCGGAAGTTCCAGCTTGCGTTCTTCAATTTGAACCAAACGGTCATAATCGAGATTTCTGTCCAAACGAATGGGTACAAATGGATTTTCGGCGCTTTGCATTCGTGTTTTAAGCGAATCCTCGTTGCTTTGCAGTATTCCGGCGAGAACGGACAAACAGGAATCACTTTGCCTGCACTCGAAAGGAATGACGGAGAGTGAATAGGCGGGATAATTATCAACCAGTATTTTCCCCTGTCTGTCAAAAATCAAGCCGCGATGCGGTTGCAGAACATACCGGCGCACTCTGTTCTTTTCAGAATAGGACAAATAGCGTTTGCTTTTATAAACCTGCAGATAAAAAAGCCTGGCTGTTAAAAACAGAAACAGAATACAAAGCCCGGTATAAAAAGCAATTTTTTTAGAAGAATAATCGATCAAATCAGTAATAACTTTTTTCTGTTGAAAGCTGTTTCAAATAATGCGATGGCAGCAATAATGAAACAACAAATATAAAAAAGAGTGTATAAATAAAAGAGCCGGCCAAAAGGTACGGTTCAGCCCTTAAAACAGTCCCTTTGGAAACCAGGAATAAAACCAAATTATATATCAAATCGATAAATCCTATTTGGACAACGACATAGAGCATGGGATGATTCTGGAAAAAAGGAATAGATCTGCTGGTAAAGGCCGCAACGGTTTTTGCCAGGGCATTAACACCCAGCAATCCGGCGCTGAACAAGTCGAATATGATTCCCCCCAGGAATCCATAAGCGGTTGCAAGGCGGCGGCCATCCCGAATACCGATAAACCCGATGACAATAATCATGACATCGGGCTTTATGCCTTTCAAAGCAAGCAATCCGGCCAGAGTCAATTCAAACAAAAGCGCGGCGAATATCAAAAGTAAATAGATAAAATAAATCATTGTTTAGCCGGTGTATGACTTGTAATCACAAACACGTCTTCCAATCGATCGACATCGACATAAAGCTCGACCTCTACGTTGCGAAACAGCGCCGAATCGGTTGTATCGACGTTATTTACTCTGCCGACATTCAAGCCGGCCGGGAAAAGCGCGCTCATTCCCGATGTAATGAGGTTGTGACCGGTTTGTATATCTACAGAGTGATGAACAGCACTCATTTTCCCCTGTCGTCCCTCGGTCCACTCGAACACACCCTCCACCCTGCTCTGCTGGTCGCGTACAGCAACCCGAAAATTACGGTCGAAGATCAGATGTACAGAACTCGTATGCCTTCCCGGATGCAGTATCTTGCCGACAAGACCGTCGGCAGAAACAACCGGCATATTTGCTTCGACGCCGTGATCTTTACCGACACCGATAACGAGCGTGTGAATGCCAATATCATTCTTGCCGAGGACCTTTGCCGGAAGACCTTTGAATTTTTTCCGCAGATCAAAGGATAAAAGCTTTCGAAGCCTGATGTTTTCATAATAGGCTTCTTTATATTCGCTGTTTTCAATCCTCAAAAGCGCATTCTCGTGTTGTAACTGACGCACTTCTTTGTTCATTCTTATCAGCTGACGACCGTACCACAGCGGTCGGTTGAGTGTACCGCGAATATCCAGAGCGATGGCATATAAACCGGAGACTTTGGTTCTGTCGTTCAGGCCGAATATCATCGTCAAAGAAATGAGGACGAGAAAAAACAGAACAGAATAATCTATTAAATTTTGCCGTTTAAAAAACATAAAATAATTGTGGATCATCCGGTTAATGCGTACCCAAAACCGCCAAGCTCGCCAAGAACGCTGAG
>CAZSOP010000359.1:0-4779 GCA_964608385.1 uncultured Cytophagia bacterium | reverse complement strand
AGCTCGATTGATCGCTTCCATGGAACGCAGCAAAGGGGTTTTCTTGTCCAATGCCTCACCGTTGTAACTGATGAATACAGAAGGAATGCATAATATTCCACCGCTTGGTCCTTCCATGATATAAGCAGGACTGGAAGGATCCCACATGGTATAACCGCGTGCCTCAAACGTTGTGCGCATGCCACCGCTGGGAAAAGAAGAAGCATCCGGTTCTCCCTGTACCAGCTGTTCCCCTCTGAAGCGCTCTATCACCTGGCCCTCATCGAGTTCCAGAAAAGCGTCGTGCTTTTCGGCCGTCAGACCGGTCTGCGGTTGAAACCAGTGGGTAAAGTGCGTACAACCACGGTTTATAGCCCACTCTTTCATGGCATGGGCAACCGCATTGGCAATATTTAGATCGAGTTTGACGCCATTGCGAATGGTGTCCTGAAGGTTTTCATAAATATCCTTGGGCAATTTTTCCCGCATAACACTTTCATTGAAAACATTGACGCCAAAATCAGGCGGGGCCTGACCGTTTTCCTCATATTCGACAGAATTTCTGGCAGCAATTTCAAGCAAAACCTGTTGGCGAAGTGAAGACATGGCTCTACTCCTGTATGAAACCTTAATTTTTACTGTTTAATCCAATAATATACAAAATTTTTTATTACAAATGAACAAAAATTTTTAATTAATATTATTTCATTCTGACGGAATTCATGCCAGATATTAAAGAGGTGACCAAAACCATTGCATTTAATTGATCATGATTTTATATTGTTTATGTACAAGGCACAATTCTATATAGAGTTATGGACAAGACCCATTACGATATCATTATCATTGGAGCGGGGCCGGCCGGCTTGATGGCTGCTTTGCAATGCTGCAGCCCTCATAAAAAAACTTGCATTCTGGAAAGAATGCCGGCTGCGGCTATGAAGCTGAAAATTACAGGCAAGGGCCGCTGCAATCTGACAAACTCTGCCGACCGCAAGCAGGCAATGAAGCATTTTGGTGCAAACGGCAACTTTTTAAAATATGCATTTGGTAAATTTTATAACCTTGATCTGATCTCCTTTTTTAATCGCCTCGGAATTCATTTTGTGTTGGAACGAGGCGGCCGTTATTTTCCCGAGCACAAAGATGCAAAAAAAGTAGCTGGAGCCCTGCTGGACGAAATCGATCGAAAAAATATAGAGCTCATCACCGGCATGGAGGTAACGGATATCAGATATAGTTCGGGTAAAGGATTTGAGGTGAAATCGTCCGGAAAGGATGTAACAGACAATGGACAATCAAACGTTAATGTCGGGCAGGCAGACAAAGTGCTTTTGGTCACCGGTGGCAAATCCTATCCCGGAACCGGTTCCAACGGCAGCGGCTTCAGGCTGGCTTCAAAACTGGGACATACGATCACACCGCTCTATCCTTCTCTGGTACCTTTGTTGAGCAAAACCGGAATCGAGCAAGAGCTGGACGGTCTCGTTCTGAAAAACGTTTCTGTAAGCGCCTGGTGTAACGGTGAAAAAATTGGGGAAAATTTTGGGGAAATGGCCTTTTGTCACAGGGGAATTGAAGGACCTATTATTCTTTCGCAAAGCGGAAAGATCGTTCGGCAGCTTGAACGCCAACGACCGGTCTATATTTCCATCGACCTGAAACCGGCGCTTGATCATCATAAACTGGAAGAGCGGCTGCTGAGAGAAATTAACCGATATGACAAACAAAACCTAAAAACATTGCTGAAACGGCTGTTACCTAAAAAAATGATCCCGCTTTTTCTCAAGAGATTGAATATTGCAGCAGAAAAACCATTGAACCGCATAACATCATATGAAAGAAAGTCTTTGCGATTACTGTTAAAACATTTCAGCATCCGCATTACAGGACATTCTTCCTTTGAAAACGCTCTGGTCACCAGCGGCGGCGTTTGTCTGAATGAAATAAATCCGCGCACTATGGAATCAAGACGGATTAAAAATCTTTACTTTGCCGGTGAAATTCTCGACCTCGATGCAGACACCGGCGGATTCAATCTGCAAGCTGCGTTTTCAACCGGATGGCTGGCGGGGCGCGCTCTGTAGCGACCGTACAATAATTCAAAACACAGAATCACCCCTGTTGCAGCACCGCGGATAAAGGTACATAATAACCTTTCAACTTGATCATAATCGAAATCACTTCAAACAGATCGGTAATAGATTTTTCCACAGAATTGTCCCATATCCAGGTTTTTAATCTGTAAGCAATGGTTTTAGACGCTGACAGTTTAACCACCACATCTCCGAATCCCTGAAGCTCCCTGTCGCCGTATTCATTATCATCTGAACCATCAACCAGACTCTTGTCAACGGCACCGCCATCCAGTAATGCAACAAAACTCTCTTTATTTGCATGATTATAATAATCGGTAATTTCCCAGCCATTGGCCGGCTCGACATCAGCAAAAAAGAGAAATTTTACACCAGAGATACAAAATCAGTATCCAACATTAAGACAGAGAATACTTTGCATTGTTAACGCGAGTATGCCTGAATGATACCCCCGGTTAGTTTGAGCAGAGCTTGATCTGCCTCGATCAGGCTATAGACTGCATTCAGGTGCGACAACGCGGCGTTGAGATAGATCATCTGGACATCGCGAAAATTGAACGAATTTATAGCCCCATTGCGGAATTTTTCCTGAGAAATTTCCAGATTAAGATCAGCGGCCTGCAGCGATTCTACAGCCACCTCCAAAAGTTCCTTTCTAACCCGGTAATTTTCGATCAAGGTATAGAGACGATTGGTGAGACTGTGTTTCATACTTTCCAGGCTCACCTCACCTGCCTGCCGGTTGATCTGAGCGATTTCTTTAGCCCGCTTGCGGTTACCTCCATTAAAAAGTGTCCAGCTAAGGGTTAAGGTGGCATAGGCGTTGTTCTGATCATAGGTCGTCGGATCGCTACCGGTATAGGCAATGCTGTTCCGGCTTTTATCGTAACCGGCACCCAGCGATAATCTGGGCCACCATTCGCTTTTCTGCAGAGCAACCTGCTTTTCCAGCAGGGATTGGTTGAGGTATTGATTTTTCAATGTACGATTATCGGAAAGCATTTTCTGCAAGAGCGTATCAATATCATAATCATGCCCTTCGACTTGAAATGCTTCTGTAAATTCATATTTGATATCTTTCCTGATGCCCATGAGAAAATTCAGGTCCCGCATAGAGTTGCGATAAATGGTTCTTTGCTGCAAATATCGTCCCTTATCCTCGAGATAGGCATTTTGCGCTTGCAACAGTTCATAACGGGTTTGCGCCCCCAGGCGATGACGTTCCTCTTCATATTGATTGCGATCCCGGGAAAGCGACATGACCTCTTGCAGAACGTTTAACTTTTCGGCCTGCAGCAGACTGTTATAATAGGCGAGGATCACGGCTTCAAGCGTATTCTCGATTACAATGGCTGTGTTGCCCTCTGATAACCGCTCAAGCTCCTCAAATCTTGACTTGCGGATATAAATGGCAAACCCCTCAAACAGAATCCAGTTCAACATTAGGGTTCCGCTTAACGTGCGTAACTCCGAATCGCTCCGATTTTCCTCGCTCCAGCGCTCGGAAGCGGATAAATTAACAGCCAGAGAAGGTAAACGACCGGCATTGCCCCAGGAATTATTGAGCTCTGCAATTTTTTCATCCGATTTGGTGATGCGTATATCATAATTATTTTTCAGCGCCTTGCTGATGGCTTGCGAGAGACTCAGCTCTTCAGCTAAAAGCAGGCAGCTCATGGAAAACAATAGAACGAAAATGCGATATATCATTTTGCTGATCCCAAATTCTTCTTGAGTTATGATTCAATATGCCGTTTGCTGTACTCGACGGCGATTTCCATCTCTTCAGCTTTTGGGCGCTTACCGGTCCAAACCCAATAGAAGAAGGAACGGATATCGTTAAGGACATGGATCAGGACAGGGAAAAAAATCAGGATAAAAATAGTACCGATAGCAACCCCGTATGCGAGAGAAATCGCCATCGGAATGAGGAACTGCGCCTGATGGCTCTTTTCCAAAATCAGAGGAAAGAGGCCGATGGTCGTGGTGATAGTGGTAAGGATGATCGGCCGTAAACGGGCCTTACCGGTTTCCAGGATCGCCCGTTTAATTCTCATGCCGGTGGCGACAAGAGAATTGTATTTGGACAGAAAGATGACGGCATCATTGACGATTACCCCGGAGAGAGCAATCATTCCCAGAATGCTCAGCAGTGATACCGGCTTTCCGTGCAACCAATGTCCCCAAAAAGCACCCAACAGAGATAAGGGAATCATCATCAGAATGATAAGTGCCTGTTCCAGAGACTTGAAGTGTATCATCAACAAAAGAACGATAAAAGCGAAGGCGATCAGAAAATAGGTTTGCAACCGTTCGACAGCGATGCGGCTCTCCCGTTGTTGCCCCTGATACTGAACGCTGATGCCGCTGTATTTGTTTTTGATTTTAGGGATAATCTGATTATCGATTTGCCGCAAAATATCGGGAACCGACGCATAGGGATCGACAAGATCCGCTTCGATACGGATTTCCCGTTGTCCATTATAGTGCTGGATGCTGACCGGACCGCGCGTGATTTCATAGTCAACCAGCTCGATAAGCGGATACTCACCTTCAGGGGTTTGGATCTTCATGCGCTCGAGCTGTCCGAGGTTGAAACGATCCTGGCGGGGAAAACGCACCCCTATGCGCAGTTCATTTCTGCCCTGCTGCAGCCGCTGTGCCTGGCCGCCGAAAAATGCCTGTCGCACCTGGTTGGCAATAT
>CAZSOP010000358.1:1874-4800 GCA_964608385.1 uncultured Cytophagia bacterium | reverse complement strand
TGTGACTTGACAGTGAGGGAGTGATCCTGTTCGTTCTTTTCAATAACCAGATCATTGTTGCCGGCAAGGGTCGATTCCGTCACATCGCGGTAAAAGTGGCAGTCCGACCGTTCGGTGAGTAAAAAAACAAAGCTGCAATTCGGTGTGTGGCTCAATTTGGAAATATTTTTCATCCCCGCTATGATGGCTTTGCCATAATCATATACAGGATAAAGATGCACATGGCCATCGACGAGAATTTTTGTTGGCTTTGACATTATTTGTTGTAAATTTCCTTGATTTCCCTCTTAATAATTACTAGAATAAAAACATAATTTTGAAGAAAAAAAAGTAAAAAATTTCATATATTTTACATGTGTACGGCTTCAAAAGGCCTTGCTGTATTCATTAATGATTGAGGAATGATATGAAGATTGCGATAAGCGGTGCCGGTGGGTTCCTGGGAAGCGCTCTGAGACAAGGATTGCAAGAGCGCAATATGCAAATCATAACCCTGGTTCGCCGGCGGCAACTCGAAGATGCCGGTCATCTCTACTGGTCTCCAAAAAACAATGTCAAACCTGATTTACCCCCTGTCGATGTTTTGATCAACCTCTCGGGAGAAAATCTGTTTGGTGTATGGACAAGTCGGAAAAAACAGCAAATCTATTCCAGCCGAATCAGCTCCACACGTTTGCTCGCTGATACGGTTTCCCGGATGCCGGTACCGCCCGCTCTTTTTATCAACGCTTCTGCTATCGGCTATTACGGCGACCAGGGGGATAGAATGATTGACGAATCTTATCCGCGCGGCAACGACTTTCTCGCCAAAACCTGTGCCGATTGGGAAAAACAAGCAACTGCGTTGAAAACGATTTGTCAACGCGTCGTCTTTTTGCGCAGCGGCGTCGTGCTCTCACAAAACGGAGGATTTTTGCAGAAAATGCTTCCCCTGTTTAAATGGGGACTGGGGGCTAAAATCGGCAGCGGCGATCAGTATCTCAGCTGGATTCATCTGCAAGACTGGGTCGCAGCGGTTATTTATATTATCAAACATCATTCGCTCAGCGATGCTGTGAATCTGGTTGCCCCTCAGGCAGTAACCAATGCGCATCTGACCAAAGCGCTCGCCGGAGCGGTTCATCGCCCGGCTTTGTTTCACCTTCCCGGCTCTGTTTTTGGATTGTTAACCGGTGAGATGGGCAAGACCATGGTGTTATCCGGCACCCGATGTGTTCCTGAAAAATTGCATGTTGCCGGTTTTGAGTTTCACTACAAACGCATTGAAAACGCTCTTGCGGACTGTGTCCGCCAGGATTAGGCCTAACATCATCTATAACGGGAGTCAAGTATGTCCGAACACAACTATGATATTATCGTAATCGGCGGCGGTATCGTCGGCCTCGCAACGGCGATGGCGATCTGCAAGCAAGCCAAAACCCTGGTCATCGAAGCAGAAGAACGCCTGGCCATGCATCAGACGGGGAACAACAGCGGTGTGATTCATTCCGGTCTGTATTATAAACCGGGTTCTCTGAAAGCAAAAAATTGTGTAAAGGGACGGCAGGCCCTGTATGCATTTTGCAAAGAACAGGGCATCGCCCACGATCAGTGCGGCAAGGTGGTGGTCGCCACACGGGAAGATGAGCTGCCGGCACTTGAAGAACTCTACAGACGCGGTACCGAAAACGGATTAACCGGATTAAAAAAAATAACACCGGATGAAATCAGAGAAATCGAACCCCATGTCCGCGGTGTTGCCGGCCTCTATGTGCCGCAAACCGGGATTGTCGATTTTGTCCAGGTTTGCGAACGCTTTGCCGACGAGGTGAGAAAACATAAAGGAGATATTCAAACCAATACGCGATTTCTCGGCGTTGAAAACCGCAACGGCGATTTGGTTTTCAAGACCTCCCGGGGAAAGATTACCGCAAAATATCTGATCAATTGCGGCGGACTCTATTCGGATCGAATCGCCAAAAAGTGCGGTGTTGATCCGGGTCTGCAGATTATACCCTTTCGCGGTGAATATTATGAAATTAAAAAGGATTTTGAAGGGTTGGTAAAAAATTTGATCTATCCGGTACCGGACCCGCGCTTTCCGTTTTTAGGGGTGCATTTTACCCGTATGATTCACGGTGGTATAGAAGCCGGACCCAATGCCGTGCTCGCCTTTAAGCGCGAGGGCTATAAAAAATCGAGTTTTTCGATTCGGGATGTGGCGGAATATATGACCTATATCGGCTTTTGGAAAATGGCGATGAAATACTGGAAAATGAGCGTCGGTGAATATTACCGCTCCTTCAGCAAGCGCGCCTTTGTTCGCGCTTTGCAACGCTTGATTCCGGAAATCGACCGGCATGCCGTTACGCCGGGAGGTGCCGGTGTTCGCGCCCAGGCCCTTGAACCCAATGGCAATCTTGTCGATGACTTTCGCATCGTACAAGCTGAACAGATGATTCATGTGCTCAATGCCCCCTCTCCGGCAGCCACGGCTGCCATCAGCATCGGCGAAGTGATTGCGGAAAAGGCATGTTCGGCTTTTGAGCTCTGAGAGGAAAAATTGAACCGAGCGTGCGAAGAAACGCGAAGAGAAATAATCATTCCCAGAGGCCGGGAACGAGGACGAAGGTCAAGTTTACTCTGGTTCCCGGTCTTTGACTGGGAACCCCTTAGGGCGGCTCTGCCGCTGTTTTTATGTGTTAGCTTCAAGGGTTTTGTTTGGCAGCAGGTATTTATTAATCGTATGCCCTATTATGTATTTCCGGTAATGGGTTGGAAATGGTTTGAATGTGGATCGGGTGTTTTTTTTGAGCGGCAGAGCCGCCCAGATGCATTCCCAGCCAGAGGCCGGGAACGAGGATACGAGGATTGGGGATAGGGTTTAGTTGGTTACTCTGGTTCCCGGTCTTTGACTGGGAACCCCTTAGGGCGGCTCTGCCGCTGT
>CAZSOP010000358.1:0-1774 GCA_964608385.1 uncultured Cytophagia bacterium | reverse complement strand
TTTGAGCGGCAGAGCCGCCCTGGTGCATTCCCAGCCAGAGGCCGGGAACGAGGATCTGAGGATTGGGGATAGGGTTTACTCTGGTTCCCGGTCTTTGACTGGGAACCCCTTAGGGCGGCTCTGCCGCTGTTTTTGTGTGTTAGCTTCAAGGGATTTGTTTGGCAGCAGGTATTTATTACTCGTATGCCCTATTGTGTATTTCCGGTAATGGGTTGGAAATGGTTTGAGTGCGGATCGGGTGTTTTTTTTTTGAGCGGCAGAGCCGCCCTGGTGCATTCCCAGCCAGAGGCCGGGAACGAGGATACGAGGATGATTCCAGGTAATAAAAAAGGCCTGCAGAGCTGTTTTTCTGCAGGCCTTTTTATATAGACGATCGATATATACGCTTGTCTATTTGGTGCGAACCATTTTCTTGGTATCAACGAAATTATCCGTTTGCAGACGATAGATATAGACACCTGTGGGCATGATGATGCCCGCATCCGAGGTGCCGTCCCAGGTGATATCGTGATAGCCGGCGGCACGGTTGCCGTCGACCAGTGTCCGGATTAGCTCGCCGCGAAGGTTGTAAATCTGCAGTTTCACCCGGCTCTCCCCGGTGAGGCCGAACTGAATCTTGGTGTCCGGATTAAAGGGATTGGGATAATTCTGTTCCAGAATCATCTCTTCGGGAATCTGTACCGCTTCGACAAAAACCGAAACCGGTCCGTGAAGGCGGGTACGGCCGTTGAGATCGACATCAGCGATTTTGTAATAGTAATTGCCATCCTGGTCGATTCGATCATCGACATAGGAATACTCGTGGCGTTCGCTGCTGGTGCCGGCGCCGCGAATGCGCTGACCGTTGATCTTGACATAGTCGCCGTTCACCGAAATGCTGCGGTAAATATCGAATCCCTGATTCTCGAGCTCCGACTCGGTGATCCAGGTCAGCAACACCTGACCCTGTTCAGCCCTGGCCTCGTAAGCATAAAACTCTACCGGCAGACTGACGTCTTTGGGGCTGAGGGTGCCGATGGCTACATTTGTCGTGTTATCATCTTCTTTAACCTGGGTATCATTTGGTGCAGCGGTATCCCATTGCAGGTTGGATGTTGTCGTTTGGTCATCAATTGTAAATCCGATAGTGGCGACATTCACCCAGGTGGTCCCTACCGTCAACGCTGCTCCAAATGAAGAGAAATAGCTAATATTGATGGATACGGTTCCGGTGGTGGGGACGGTCATAGCAATGGTATAGGGTGCACTGTTAAAATTATGCGCCTGTACAAGTGTGGGCGAAGAGAGTCCGGATGTATTATAGTTAAAAACAAGGTTGCTGTTTCCAATATTGAACGACCCGCTGCTGGAGCGAATTTGCGTCATGACCTGAAACTGACCGCCGTTACTCTGGTCGTTGCGGGTGACCACGAATTGCAGATCAAATGCTGCCTGTAAATTGGAAATCAAAAGCAGCAGAATTGTAAATAATACCAATTTTTTCATATTTATCTCCTTATTTTTACGTTCGAAATTATTTCAGATTCGGAACCTTACTGCCTTGCCCGTTATTATTCAACCATTTGGAATAATCATCTGCATCAGTATCACCATCAAGACTATAATCGCTGGTTAAATTATAACTGGGTGTCCCGCCGTTTTCGCTGGTCCACAGAGAACCATCGTTGGAATCGGCATCACCATCCCCATCCGAATCCCCGGCCCGCATACCGTACACGCCGGAACCGAGATCGGCCATCGGCGGGGCGCCGCCGGAATTGTAGGCCTGACTCTG
>CAZSOP010000357.1:0-4801 GCA_964608385.1 uncultured Cytophagia bacterium | reverse complement strand
ATGACGTTCGTCTGGAAGGTGAAGATGAACAAGCGTCTGGAATCCAAGCCGATCATCGTGCTCTCGTCGATGAAGAACGAGCGGATGGAGAGCGCGTTGAACGGGCTCGGAGTGACCAGCTTCGTTCAGAAACCCATCTCGCCGGCGAAGCTGGCCGAGATCGTAGGAGAACCATTTGAAAGAGCTTTAAAGCGATTCATGAAGGCTTGCGAAAAGGCGGGTTTAATGTCTGATATTAAAAAAAATCAGCATTTTGAGAAACCCAGCGAAAAAAAGAAACGCAAGCTCGCAACTGCACGCCGCAAAATGCGGAAAATCCAGATGATGGAAGACAACTAGTATCGAGATAATCATGACCATATTCGAGCAATTAACCGAGGATATGAAAACAGCCTTAAAGGCGGGTGAAAAAGATCGCCTTTCCACTATTCGATTACTGCGTGGCCAAATTAAAAATGTGGCAATCGACAGGGGTGAAGACCTGACTGAAGAGGAAGAGCTGCTCGTATTGAACAGCGCAGCCAAAAAACGCCGGGAATCGATTGAGGCTTATAAAGCGGCCGGTCGGACGGACCTGGTGGAAAAAGAGGAAAAAGAGCTCGGTGTTATCGAGTCTTATTTACCGGAAAAACTCGGTGAGGCGGAACTCGAAAAAATTATCGATCAGGTAATTGATGACGTAGGGGCGGTTACGATTAAGGATCTCGGCAGAGTGATGCCCGCTGTCATGTCTAAAGTTCAGGGTCGTGCAGATGGCAAAAAAGTCAATGAGCTGGTTCGTCAAAAGCTCGGATAGTTTTCGATTTTTTAGACGAAAAGTGGATGCTGGATTGTGGTCGACACAGCGGTATCCACTTTTTTTATTTTACAGGATGGTATCATGAATTTTCTTGATATTGCCATAATTGCAGGACTCACTTTATTTGTCTATTTTGGGGCAAAAAAAGGGGGTGCAAGAGAGTTGAGTGGTGTCATCGGCTGGGTGGTTGCCCTTTTGGTCGCTGCCAGGGGTGCCGGATTTTTAGCCGCGCTATTGTCGCAAAAAGTCACCTCTCTAACCGGAACCGTGGCGCTGATCGTTTCTTTTGTTATCATTTTGCTCGCGGTGCGCGCCTTATTCGTGATGCTGGCAAAATTTTTTGAAAAATCCGATACGACCAAAATCAGTCAGACAGACCGGTTCATTGGGGCTGTCATCGGTTTTGTTAAAGGGGCGTTTGTTATTAGTGTTCTCATCCTGCTTTTTCATATGGTACCCTTTAATGAAACGGTAAAGCGCTATCAATCAAACTCTGTTTTGTTCACGCACATGCATAGCTTTTCCGTCGGTGTGGTGAATCTTATATTTGATTATGTACCCCGGATTCAATCACCCCTTGAAAACACGCTTGATCAGCTGGAAAAACCGGAAGAACCCGAAATTTGATATTTCCTTCCTGCACTAAACAAGATTTTTTCGGTATATTCAAATGAACTCACATTTTCAAACTCTGGAATTCGATAAAATACTCGACAAAATGTCAGAGCTGGCAGCCTCTTCATTGGGGCAGGAGCGCGTCCTGGCCATACGGCCCTTGGAGCAAAAACACGAGATCGAAAAATCACTTGCCCGGACGGTAGAAGTTCGAGACTTGCTCGGTTATGATAAACCTATGCCCATGGAGGGCATTGTCGATGTCCGCCCGCTATTTAAAAAGCTGCGAATTGAAAATACCGTTTTGCAGGCGGAAGAGCTTATGGCGCTCAAAAGCATCCTCTCCGCTGCGAGAAAGTTGCGGCAATATTTTTCGTTCCGTCTGGATAAAATACCTGTATTAAAAAATCTGACCAAAGGCCTGATGCCGCATCCCGATTATGAAAAGGATATGGAAAGATGCATTCATCCGCAGAGTTTTGAAATTCTGGATTCCGCCGGCCCGGAACTGGCATCGATACGAAAGAAAATTTCCGGCGCCCGGAATGCCGCCCGTAAGAAACTGGAGCAGAGACAAAAGAGCCTCGCCGCAAAAGGCATGTTACAAGAGGATGTTATTGCTGTGCGCAACGACCGTCTGGTGCTGGTGGTAAAAGACGTCTACAAGCACAAGGTCAAAGGGTTGATATATGACCGCTCCGCCAGCGGATTGAGTTTTTTTATCGAGCCTCTGGAAACCGTTGAAGACAACAATCGCATACGCGAATACCAGGCCGAAGAGAAACGGGAAATTCAACGTATTCTGACAACGCTGACCTCCCTGTCCCGTGATATTCTTCCGGATATTGAGACCAATATATCTGTTCTGGCTGAACTGGATGCCGTTTACGCCTGTGCCCGGCTCGCCATCGCCCTGAATGCACATCCACCTGAAATTACCGGGGAAAAGCATATTCACCTCGCCCAGGGACGCCATCCTTTGCTGTTGTTGCGTCTGGGCGAAAAGAACGTCGTACCTCTGGATGTATCACTCGGGTCACAACAACATAGCCTGATCATTAGCGGACCGAACGCAGGTGGCAAAACGGTCGCGTTAAAGACGATTGGATTGCTGAGTCTCATGGCCCGATGCGGCCTTTGCATCCCGGCGTTGCCACATTCTTCCATAGGAAATATCCATCGGTTTTTTGTTGCCATTGGGGATCAGCAATCGATAGAGAACGATCTTTCGACCTTTTCCTCGCATCTCCTGCAGTTGAATGAAATCGCAAGAGAGGCGGACGAACGCTCTCTGGTGTTGATCGATGAAATCGGATCGGGCACGGATCCTGAAGAGGGGACTGCCCTGGCCATGGCCCTTTTGCGCCATCTTTCATCCTGCCTGAGCATTGTGACGACCCATCAGAGCGCTTTGAAAGCGTTTGCTTATCAGACTGCGGGTATCGAAAATGCCTCAATGGAGTTTGATATCGACACTCTCACGCCCACCTACCGCTTTCGTACCGGGATCCCCGGCTCCAGTTATGCCTTTGAGATCGCCGACCGCACCGGTCTGCCATCTGCATTGATCCGGGATGCCCGTGAAAACGTGGGCTCTTCTAAAAACAAACTGGAAGGGTTAATTCTCGAGCTGGAAGAAAAGCTGCAGCGTTACAATGATTCGCTGCAACAGATTTCCATAAAAGAGACGGAGCTACAGGGATTAACCCGGCTTTACCGGGACAAGACGGAAAACATTCGCCGCGAGGAGCGGCGTTTAAAAAAGCAGGCAGCTCAGCAAGCGCAACAAATTCTCGCAGAGACCAATGCAAAGGTAGAAAACATCATTCGCGAGATCCGAGAACAACAGGCCAACCGCGAGGTTATCCGCAACGCCAAACGGGAACTCGAAAAGCAAAAAAATGCGGTTGAGGAGATTCGAAGGGATGTGGATATAGAGCCGCAGGTGCCGGAAACAACTCATGAAAAGCCGGAAAAGGGAGATTACGTTCGCTGGACAAAGTTCGGTTCCACCGGGGTGATCGAGAGCGCGCCCGACAAACACGGCAAGGTGGTGTTGCAGACAGCAAGCGCAAAGATCAGCGTACCGCAATCCGAACTGATCAAGATCGAACCGCCCAAAACAAAGTCACGCGTTCGCTATAATATCGAGCGTCCCGCCGGAAAGGTAAATGAAGTGGATTTGCGGGGTATGGATGTAGAGACGGCTTTGAATGCGGTCGATCAGTTTATCGACCGGGCCATCTTGAATGGATTAAAGGATATCCGCATTGTTCATGGAAAGGGTACGGGAAAATTGCGCGCCGAAATTTTTGATTATTTAAAAAAGAACAATCAGATTGCCGCTTTGCGTTTGGGCAATTGGAATGAAGGGGATACGGGCGTAACCATTGCACGATTAAAATAAAAAGGAGGCATATGCTTCAGACCGCGATAGAGGCCGCCAGGGAAGCGGGTCGGATTATTATGGACAATCTGAATACTCTGGATAAGAACGATGTGGATAAAAAGATGCAGTTCGATTTTGTCACGCATGTGGATAAAGCGTGCGAAGAAAGAATTGTCTCACGTATCAAAGAAACCTATCCCTCACATTCTTTTTATGCCGAAGAGGGATATAAAGAAGAAGGGGAGTATCGCTGGATTATCGATCCTCTGGACGGAACGACCAATTATATTCACGGGGTTCCGTTTTTTTCCGTTTCCATTGCTTTAGAATATAAAAAAGATATCATCCTGGGCGTGGTATATGATCCTTGCCGCGATGAGCTTTTTACCGTAGAGAAGGGCAAAGGTGCATTTCTGAACGGAAAACCCATTATAGCGTCATCTGTTGTTGAACCTGAACGTTCCATACTGACAACCGGATTTCCATTTCGGGCAAAAAATTATCTGGAAGCTTATCTGGAAACCTTCAGAAGATTGTTTTTGATCATGAGCGGCATAAGACGCATGGGATCGGCAGCACTGGACTTTTGCTATGTCGCCTGCGGTAGAAGTGAAGGGTTTTGGGAAATCGGTTTGTCGCCGTGGGATGTTGCCGCCGGTGCGTTGATGATCAAAGAGGCAGGAGGGTGCATTACTGATTTTTCCGGGGGCGATGAAGCGATCTGGAGCGGCAATGTGGTCGCTTCCAACGGCCACATTCACGGAAATATCCTGACCATCGTACAGGATGTTTTTAAGGGGATCATCGACAAGTAGAACATTGTTAGAGTGTTTTCAGCAAGTTTTCTGCTTCTTTTTTTTCGTCTTTGGACCGGTTTTTAACTTCTTTTGCAGGTTCGATGTCGAGCACTTTGTTGCAGGCCTCTTCGGCCTCTTTCTTTTTTCCCAGAGCTTGATAGCATTTGGCGCATTTGAGCCAGAGCACGATTTCGTTGTAAT
>CAZSOP010000356.1:0-4802 GCA_964608385.1 uncultured Cytophagia bacterium | reverse complement strand
CAGATCGGAAAGGTGGTGATGGCCCAGGCAGCAAACATTTCGGAACAGTTGGGGTGTCGGCATCCATCATAAAGGAGGCGATGGATATAACGCATGATATCCAGCGTGGATGTATTGAGAAGAGGGGAAAGTCTGTGAACCTGGTTCAGGAAAAAGGAGTTTCGTTATGAAGAAGTTTATCGGGATATGTCTGATCATGATTGTGTGCTGCACTCTTTCACTGGGTGATGTTGCGGCGAAAGAGCTGGTGTTTTCTACGGCAGCCGTGCCGGCTGCTCCTCATGCAAAGGGGCAGATTAAGTTTGCTGAAGAAGTGGAACGGTTGACCAATGGTGAGTTAGTGGTCAAAACGTATCAGGGAGGCGAGTTGTTTACCCAGGAAGCTCAGAATACGGCAATTCGTCGGGGCACGCTGGATATGACCTTGTTGGGGCCGAACTGGTTTACCGAATATGCTCCGTTTATGAATATGTTCGCGACGGCGTACTTTTTTAAAACGCTGGAGCACATGAATGCGGTGATGGGGGGCGAGATTGGCAGCGAAATTTATGACCGCCTCGCGCAAGCGGTTGGCGTGCGGCCGATTTCGTGCTGGTATTTAGGCACGCGGCAGTTGAATTTACGGGATATTGGAAAAGTGGTCACCACGCCGGCGGATATGGATGGGGTGAAATTACGGATGCCCAATAGTAAGACCTGGTTGATGATGGGGGAAGCCCTGGGGGCGAACCCGACGCCTGTCAGTATTTCCGAATTATACCTGGCCCTGCAAACCGGGACGGTGGACGGCCAGGATAACCCGCTGACAACGGTGGTAGTCAGGAAATTTCACGAGGTTACCAAGCATATCATTCTGACTGGTCATTATGTCAACCCGATTATGCCGGTGGTCAATGAAAAGACGTGGCAGAGTTTGTCGCCGGAGCATCAACAGGCTCTGTTGGAGGCGGCTGAAATTGCTCGTCAGTTTGTCGAAGACACGGTGGTCGGTTCGACAGATGAAGCGGCTCAGACGATCAAAGACGCCGGGGTGGAATTTGTTGAGGTTGATACTGAGGTCTGGCGGCAACATGCTTTAGATTACTATAACGGCAAAGACGATTTTGTCTCGGCTTATGATATGGAGTTGTTTGAGAAAATTCAGGCTCTGGCCGAGTAGTGAGATGGACATTGGCATGGTCAGAGGAGGCATGTGTCAGGCTTCCTCGCCATGCCACTCTGGTTTCCCGCAGTTATGAAAAAAGCGATTGTCCTTGTTCTTGACATCATTGAGCTATATGTGCCGGCAGTCACATTTATCGTGTTATTTGTCGTCTTTGTGCTGCAAATTTTTTTTCGATATGTGGTCAATCGTCCGCTGACCTGGGCTTATGAGCTGACAGTCCTGTGCTTTATCTGGACCACGTTGTTAGGGGCCTGTTACATTCGTCGGAAGAAAAAGCACATTTGTTTTGAAATGTTTTATGAAAACCGTTCAGCTTTCACCCAAACTCTTTTCAGAATTATCGGGAACACCATTATTGCCGTCATTTGTATTGCAGCCTTTTATCCAACGGCGGCGTATCTGCACTTTAAGCATGTTGATAAAAGTCCGGTACTGCGGATTCCTTTCAGTATCGGATTTTTCCCGGTCTTGATTTTTGTGACGCTGATTGCGCTCCATTCGCTGAAGGATGTGGTTGAAGATCTTCGTGTGCTGTGGTCTCAGAGAGGAACACGCTAAATGAATCTGCCGTTTTTGGTCTTTCTGCTCGTTCTGGTGTTCACATTTTTGCTGCGGATGCCGATTCCGCTGGGGTTTTTTGCCTCAACCTGTTCGTATCTGCTGTTAGCCGGGTTCGATGTCAGCATCGCCACTGAAAGCATTGTTACCAATTTATATTCAAAGTACATCGTGATGGCAGTGCCGTTGTTCGTGTTTACAGCGAATATCATGAATAATGGGACGATCACGGAGCGGGTGTTTAAATTTGCCAATGCCTTGGTAGGACGAGCATATGGAGGGTTGGCGCATGTGAATGTGATTGCCTCGCTGATTTTTTCCGGCATGACCGGGTCTGCGATTGCTGATGCGTCCGGGTTGGGCCTCATGGAACTGGAGGCGATGCGCCGGGAAGGGTATGATGATGGATTTACAACCGCGATTACGGCGGCGTCGGCTACGATTGGCCCGATTTTTCCTCCTAGTATTCCGATGGTGTTTTATTCGATGTTGTCGGGGGCTTCTATTGGGGCCTTGTTTCTGGGCGGCATGATTCCGGGGCTGTTGATGGCGGTGGCCTTGATGTTGTATATCAGCATCATCGCGAAACGCCGGAATTTTCCGCGAAGTGCGGGGTATACCTTCTCGCAATTCCTGCAACTGACGCTCAATGCCTCGTTTGCGTTATTGACGCCCGTGATTCTGTTGGGCGGCATTTATTCCGGGGTGTTTACGCCGACTGAAGCGGGGGCGGTGGCGGCCTTTTATGCCATTCTTGTGTCGTTCATTGTGTATCGGACACTGGGGCCGGCCGAGCTGCTGCGGGTGATTCTGGAAACGGTTAAAACGACCGGCCGCATTTCGATTATTGTGGGCACGTCGTTTGGGATTTCTTTTGTGATCTCGCGGGAGGGCATTCCCAGGTTGGTCGCAGAACTCATGTTGGGGATTACGGAGAATAAAATTATTTTTCTGCTGCTGACAAATGTGTTATTTATCATTCTGGGTATGTTCATCAATGTGTCCACCATCCAACTGGTGTTTATTCCCATTATGCTGCCGTCATTGCAGGCGTTTGGGATTGATCTGGTGCATTTCGGAGTCGTGATTGTGCTGAATATGATGATTGGCCTGTCCACGCCGCCGTATGGGGGGCTGTTGTTTGTAGTCAACGCGATTTCCGGGTGTCCGCTGAGTAGAACAATTCGAGAACTGCTGCCGATGCTGTTAGTCCTGATAGTCGTCTTGCTGATCATTACATATTTTCCGGGGGTTGTGCTGTTTCTCCCCCGTTTAGTCGGTAATTAGAGAAAGTTTCGGGGGTTGGCCGGGCGGAACGGATGATGTCGCGTGAAGCCAAACCATCCCTCGGAGAAAACGATGGCTCAAAAACCGAATATCTTGTTTTTGTTCACCGATCAACAGCGGCATGATTCGTTAGGCTGCTACGGCAGTGCGGTTGCGCAAACCCCCAATTGGGATCGCCTGGCTGAGCAGGGGGTCGTGTTCGAGAACTGCTATGCCCAGAATCCGCTGTGCTGCCCCAGCCGCTATTCTCTGCTGACCGGTCGGTATCCTCATGCGCACCGGGTTCGGGCCAACTGGTACGCTCCGCGTGAGGGCGAACGCAGTTTTGCTCATCAGGTTAATCGGGTCGGCTATCATACGGCTGCCCTGGGCAAGATGCACTTAACGCCCTGGCACGATAATTTTGGGTTCGACGGCCGGATTATTGCTGAAGCGAAATTTCACATCAATTGTCCGGACGATTACGACAGTTTCTTACGGCGGCACGGCTATTCCCGGGCCGAGCTGTATGATTTCAGCGACCCGAACTATGTGGCCCAGTGTACGGCTGTCAAATCGCGTGTGCCGCAGGAATATCATATTGACACGTTTGTCGGCCGAAGTGCGTGCGAGTACTTGAAACACGTGTCAACCACCGAACCGTTCTGCGTGTTTTCCTCGTTTCTCAGCCCGCATAATCCTTATGATCCTCCGGAACCCTATGATCAACTGTTTCTGGAGGCTGAGTTCCCGGAGCGGAATATGACGGAACACGAAGTCACCAGGAAGCCGCCGGAAGCGTATGAGTACATCAATTCGCGCCTGAAATGGCCGTTCAAAACCGATCAGATAACCGAAGCGCAGCGCCGGCTGACGTGGGCCTATTATTACAGCACGAATACGCTCATTGACGACTGGATCGGGCAAATTGTAGCGACGCTCAAGCAGCAGGGCCTGTATGAGGACACGATTATTATCTATGCCTCCGATCATGGCGATCTGTTAGGGGATCACGGCCTGGTGTATAAACAATGTTTTTATGAACAAAGCGTCAAAGTCCCGTTTCTGGTTCATGCGCCGAAGTACTTTGCCCCGCACCGCGTCTCCGATCCGGTAGAACTCATGGATGTCTATAGTACAATCTGTGAGCTGGCCCAGGCCTCGGAAGCCCCAGGGGCGCAATCCAAGAGCCTGGTGCCGCTGCTCCAGAATACGGCTGATTATCAGCACCGCGAGGCGGTCTTTTCGGAAAATTATTTTGGCCGCATGATTCGCTGCAAGGACTGGAAGATGGTATATTATCCGGGCAAATCATACGGAGAACTCTATAATCTGGCGGACGACCCGCAGGAGCAGCACAACCTCTGGCAATCCATGCAAGATGCCCCGGTTATGCGAGAACTTAAGGACATGTTGCTCGAATGGGCCTTTGCTTCTGAGGACATTTTGCCGCTGCCGGTTCGACCTGACCATCAGGACGAAACCCCGTTAGATTATGAATTGTCTCACGGCGGAACGCGCCGCATGGAGACCCAACACTGGTATCTCCCCAATTTGCCCGACTTGTATGCAGATTGGGATTTTTCGACAGATGGACGAGTACGGTAAGCTCCTCCATCTGGAATTTCATACCGGAGGTGATGCGCGGGAAGCAATATTGTAAATTGGGATGTTTGGTAGTAAACTGGTAGAACGAAAAATTTTTACACAAGGAGGAACTCTCTCATGAAACAGGTTATCACAGTTGTCATTATCGCAGCAATGCTTGCCATGTTTGGGGCTGCCCAGGCAGAGGCGAAAACCACGATCACCT
>CAZSOP010000355.1:0-4825 GCA_964608385.1 uncultured Cytophagia bacterium | reverse complement strand
TCGGCAATTGTGCGTGCATAGGGCAACTCATTATATGTAGGATCACCAAAGCCAATAGAAAATGTCTTAACGGATTGACTCGCCCGACACATCAGGGCAACAATCGTACTCGAATCCAATCCGCCACTCAAAAATGCACCCAGCGGCACATCACTCATCAATCGAATCTTAACAGCATCCTGCAGCAACGCCACCATCTCTTCCGCCAGATCATCCCGGTTATCACTTGAGGCGCTGTATTGAAACGACCAATAGGATCGGATTTGGCTATGTCCATTTTCGTAAACGAGATAATGAGCCGGTGGCAGCTTTTGAATTTCTGTGAAAATTGTACGATGACCTGGAATGTACTCAAATGTAAGAAAATTATCAAGTGCTTTTCTATCAATCTGACGCGAAACACCGGGATTTTGTAAAATTGATTTTATTTCAGAAGCGAAAACAATAGCATCCGGTTGCAACGAATAATACAACGGCTTGATGCCGATGCGATCTCTGACCAGCAACAATCGTTGCCTGGGTTCATCCCAAACGGCAAAGGCAAACATTCCATTGAGCTTTGCGGCGCAGTCGAGTCCATACTCCTCATAGGCATGGATAATCACTTCGGTATCGGTTTGGCTTTTGAACCGATGCCCTTTTGCCTGTAAATCTCTGCCGAGCTGTTGATGATTGTAAATTTCACCGTTGAAAACAATCACACAGCTTTTGTCTTCATTGTAAATGGGCTGGGCACCTGTCAATAAATCGATGATAGCCAATCGTTGCATAGCCAATCCGGCCTGTTGCTTATAAAACACACCCCTGTCATCCGGTCCCCGGTGCTGAATCACCTCACACATTCGATGCAAAAGGGCTTTTTCAACCGATTTATCGCGCTCTTTATAGACCATTCCGCAAATGCCGCACATTCAGTTCTTCTCCATGACAGATTGGTCAACAATCCAATTCAACTTTTGCAAATAGTCTTCGTAACTATATCGTTCCCGCGCCAGGGTTTTCGCCTGCTGCGCCAACTGATTCGCTTTTTCGGGGTGATCCAAAACCCATTCAATAGCCCGTGCAAAAGAGGTCGGCTCGATATCGCTCAACACCGCCACGGTTTTATCAAAAATCTGGGTGTGGGTAATGTGGTTGGTGGCCACAATCGGTTTTTCAGAGCGCAGATAGGAATAGATTTTCAACGGAGAATTGGTTCCGCTCAAACGCGGAGATACCAGCAAATCCGCCATATCCACAACCGAGGGTATCGATTGCGGTGCCATAAATCCGGTAAATGTTACGTTTTGATCGATGTTTAACGATTTTGCCTTTTGCCGGTAAGTATTAACCTGTTCGCGACTCCCTCCCACCAGGAGAAAATGCACATCCTTCCGGCCTTTTTTTTGCATCACGGAGAGGCTTTCCAACAGAAGGTCTATTCCCTGGTAGGGTTCCAGGGTGCCATAATAGAGAACGAGTCGCCGGGAGGGAATATTATAGCGCTGCCGCAGCTCCGCAGCAATATCTCTGCTGCTGTTAAAGACCAGGCGGTTCTCTGCTACATTCTCTATCAAAACACTGGTTTTGTCGGGAAACCCGGATTCCACGTATTTTTGCAGTTCAGGACAAATCGTAATCACCGCCCGGGAATTATGGATTGCATATTTTTCCATGTTGTTGAAAAGACGCAATAAAAATCCAATCTGAGTATATTTGAAATTTTTCAACTGTTGCGGCAGGCTGGAGTGCATATCATAAAGGTGCGGCAATCCGTATTTCTTTGCCAGGGGCACCCCCCAGAAACAGGCTTCTTCATGGGTGTGCAGCAAATCATATTGCTTCTGTTTCAGCATTTTGCGGGTCAGGAGGTAAAGATAAAAATCGAGCCACAATTTTGTTTTAGAAGGGCCGATTTTTATCTTTTTGACAAACGGTATCTTGCCGATGCGGTATATCTTTAAATTCTCGATATCAACATTTTCTCCGATATGGTAGGTCAGCAGGTCGACAGAATGTCCGAGCAGAGACAATCCCTTTATCCGGTGCAGGACGCTAAAGGGCGTGCCGCGGGGGGAGAAAAAAGGTTGTGGTGCCACCATCAAAATTGAAAGTTGTTTATTCACATCGGGAATTGAAAATTGTTGATCCATCATCCGCTTTCTTTTGTGTTGAAAATCAGTGATCGGAAAAACTAATCGGTTTGGTTTGATTTGATTTCGTGGCCTGGTTATTCAGCGCCATAACCGGTCAAAACGACGAGAAAGGTACGAAGAAGAATTTTAAAATCCAAGCTTAAAGACCAATTGTCAATATATTCCATATCCATCTTCATCCACTGAGTGAAGCTTATTTTGTTTCTTCCGCTGACTTGCCAAATGCAGGTGATTCCGGGTTTTAGGCTAAGACGTCTTCGTTGCCAAATTTCATAGTTTTCGACCTCTGAAGGCAAAGGCGGGCGGGGTCCTACGATACTCATATCTCCGTTGAAGGTATTGAAGAATTGCGGCAACTCGTCAATACTGGTTCTGCGCAGGAAATGTCCCAACGGCGTAATGCGGGGGTCTCTTTTCATCTTGAAAACCGGGCCATCCATTTCATTGTTTTCCAGCAATTCGTCTTTTTTCTGCTCTGCTCCGGTAACCATGGAACGAAATTTATACAAGGTAAATTTTCTTCCCTTGAGACCAACTCTTGTCTGCTTGAAAAAAACCGGCCCCTTGGAAGTCAATTTGATCAAAATGGCCACCAAAAGCATAAGCGGCGCAAAAAGAATCAGGGCCACCAGTGATATAACGATATCAATAAATCTTTTGATAAACAATTGCCAGGGCTTGGCATGAAATGTTTCGAATTCCAGTAACGGAAAACCGTTAAAATCGGTCTGGTGCGTATGAGCGATATGCAAGTTATACAAATCAAGCGATAAGGCGGTGGGGATTCCCACCTCTTCGCATGATAGTATCGCTTCTTCGATTCTTTCCAGCCACAATCTCGGAACCACAAAGATAACCCGATCGATGACCAGGTGGTTCACTAAAAAGCGGATATCCTGAATGCGTCCGATTACCGGGTATCCTTCCACTTTTTTACCATACATCCCGTGCTCATCATCGATTAAACCGGCAATTCGCAACCCCCAGTTGGAGTGCATTCGCACTGCCTGAATAAACTCGCGCGCTCTCGCTCCGGTTCCGACGATGAGGAGATTTTCCTGATTATATCCCTTTGAATGAACAAGATCGAGCAGGATCAGAACGATACGTTTTTGCAGCAGCAGCAGTAAAAACGCTGTGATGGTATACACCGAGAAAAACAATCGACTCGCGAGTTCCAGTTTCATTAAAAAGATCAGACTTCCGGATGCGATCGCAGCCCAAACGCTGGAAACAAAGAGCAGCCAGGCCATTTTGTGAAACGAAAGTGTTCGATAACCGATATAAATGCCGTTTACCGACATCATCATGATCCAAATCAGGGGAAACCCGATTAACATGGGCCAGTAATTAGAGCCAAAATAGACAAATCCTCCGATTGTCGGGCCGATAGCATACGCCTTGACATTGAGGGAGGCTACCGTACGGATGATTTCATCGATATAATAGGCACAGGGAAAGGCAACAAGACCGGTAGCCCAGTCGATGCCTTTCATAATATGGCCAAGGAATTTTTCTCGTTCAGATAACATAATATATAGAGCGACCTTCTATTATCATCTGGTTGTATACCAATTTACAAACTTTTCAATACCGGCTTTAATGGGGGTTTGCGGATTATAATTTATCTCTTTTTGGGCTTTACTGATATCGGCATAGGTAATGGGGACATCGCCGGGCTGATTCGGCTGATATTCCAGGATCGCACGTTTACCCAGAGCCCTTTCAATCCATTTTATCAAAGATAACAAATCTATGGTTTTTGATTCGCCCAAATTATAGAGTCGATATCCCTCGCAATGCGCCATAGAAGCTTCTATGCCCTGAATGATATCATCGATATAGGTATAGTCGCGTTTACTTTTTCCCGTCCCATATACGGGGATGGCTTTTCCTTCATCGATGAGTTTGGTAAACTTGTGTATGGCCATGTCCGGACGCTGTCGGGGTCCATAAACGGTAAAAAAGCGCAAATTGGTTGTCGATATTTTATAAAGATGAGTATAGGTATAACATAACAACTCGGCTGCTTTTTTGGTTGCCGCATAGGGAGAAATCGGAGTATCGACGAAATCATCTTCGGAAAAGGGTACTTTTTTATTGGCGCCATACACAGAAGAAGAGGAGGCACAGATAAATTTTTCGACGTCAAAACGACGGCAGCATTCCAAAAGATTTAAGGTGCCTTCGACGTTGACTTTTTGATAGAGGAATGGTTGTTGAATGGATGGGCGTACGCCGGCCCGGGCCGCCAGATGTACAATCATATCATATGATCGTTGTGAAAACATATCCTGCAAACGGGTAAAATCTAAAATATCCCCTTCATATAACATAAAAGCGGAGTGATGCAAAAACGATTCTATATTGCTCCGTTTGATCGTTGGATCGTAATACGTATTAAAATTATCGAGGCAGTCGACACGATATTCTTTCTTGAGCAGGTCCTCGATCAAATGAGACCCTATAAAACCGGCCCCACCGGTCACCAGTACATTCATTGCGTCCTCAGCAGTTTAATAATGATAATAGCTGTATTGATTTCTAATCAGTGTGGAATCAGAGCCGTTATAAATAACACCAACCAACTTGGTGGGAATGGAATTCATTATTTCAAGCTTTTCTATGGCCATTTTTTTATTGGTTATGTTGGCCATAATCACCATAGCAATAGCGTCAACCTGGGTGCC
>CAZSOP010000354.1:0-4828 GCA_964608385.1 uncultured Cytophagia bacterium | reverse complement strand
GGTCACTTGATTTCAGCGTTTGACCGTAAGAAATCCAGTCCGAAGACGTTAATCCCAGTTGATAGGCTTCGTCATATTCACCCGAGAGGGACCAAATGACGTTATACGCCGCATATCGGGCGACGAGGTATTTGAGATATCGTTCGAATTGATACGGCTGATATTTGGCAATTTCTTGTGCCCAGGTGAAAAAGGGAATAGGTATTACTCCCTTTGAGAGGGCATATTCGATTCTGCGGTCAATCCACTGGTAATAATAGGGATTGAGAAGATTATAATTTTTGCTGCCATTGCTGAGGTCAAAAGCGAGCCCGCCTTCATTGCGCCAAAAGTTGTCTCCGCGGATATAACTCACAACCTGGAATTGCACGGCATTAAATCCATGAGCTACTCTGTGATCGATATAATCCTTCCATCTGGTTTCATAGGGAATGGTCAGCAGCATGCCGCGCCATGAGGTATCTCCCTTCCAAAGCCAGGGCGTGCCATCTTCCCGCATCAGGGTGTATGGATGATCCGGGTTTTGCACAATAAAACCCTTATGGTCCGATGCGGTGCAGAGAAACGATCCCGACGTTTGTAGAGCGGGTCGGCTTGAGGTGATGGTATAGCTCCAATTACCCTCTTCCACAGGTGCCATACGCACTTTCCAGCGGTTTCCTCCGTCCCAGAACCCATCGATTTCTATGGTTCGGGTCGGACCCTGAAAGGTTCCGCGAAGCCAGACATCGGTATACTTGTTTCCCGTGACGTTGGGATCAACAAGCGTGATTTCAAAGAGATCGTATTCTGCAACCTGTGTGGGAATCAATTCGGACCGGGTCTGGAATGAAAATTGAACCGGTTGATCGAGTCCATTCCCGGCATAGTCCTGGATTGTGCTGCCCAGGCTGACCTGATAGGTTGTATTGGTCTCGAAATGGGCATTCGGATAAAAATAGAGGCGGTATCCGCTCCAGGCAATTTGTCCATCAACATGGGGTGAAATTGTCATTCCTGCGGACAGGGTCGACCTCTCGATCGGTTCGCTGAATTCCACGTATATATCACCAACTGGGTTTACGTCCGTCTCATTATGCACCGGGCTGTGACTGACCACCCGGGGAGGCGTATTATCGATATATTCGACAAGGCGAAAATTGGAATAGGTAATATTTTTCGGTGTATGAAACCACGAAAAGGATGGATAGTAATCGGATGCCCGGCCGAGATATACGACCGGTGATTGCGGAAAATACGCCTTTCCGGAGGTGCTGTAATCAAGTTCCACGATGAGGTCACCATTCAGAAACCACTGCATGGTGCCATTGCCCCAAATAATTTCATTATGATAGGTGGTATTGGCATCCCATTGATGCGGCTCCTCCGATTCTACCTGCCAGGCATTCGGGTCTTCGACTGTTCCCAGGACTGTGGCGTCGACATTCAGGCGCAGTGCTGAATGAAGGCTCATCGGTCTGCTGCTCTCCGGGCGGGCAAGCCATAACTGGCAGAGATAGGGATTGTTTTTGGAGGATGTACCATTCTCTTTCCAGTCCGAGTCCCACATACCAAAAATAGTGTGCCATATGTGATCCTGGGCATAATCCCAATCCGTTGTAGACGGATCCAGTCCTTTGACATCAAACGTTATTTTGCCTGCAGCCACGGGATGATCGAGCTGATAGGCGATTCGGTTCAGGTGATATGTGGTTTTCCAGCCGCTACTGGTAAATGTGCCTCCTCTTTGATCCCCGACTGTGGAATAGTTGGTCAGCGGATCATCCACCAGTACAACGCTTTCCTGTGCATGGATGTTTTGCATGGATATTAACAAAATTGACATGGTGAACAGATATCTGCCGCCCAATCTTCCTAAACCCAGGTTCATACGTTCCTCCTGTTTATCCCCGTTACTTCTTCCGTCCTCGCAGATTCGAATCAAAAATTCATGATCATAGTTTGAATTGCTATTCATATTTTCTATATTGATTTTTCTTTGCAAAATAAGTGCCATTGCTTTCAGCAGAACGATTTTGTGTCACCTTGCAGCAGTGAATGGTATCTTACCGGAGGATGATTTTGTAAGAGATTTAAAATCAGTAACTTAAAGTATGTTCAAAACTGGTATTGGATTTTTTATCTGCCTGTGGTTATTTTTTTACAGGTGTAATACGTTTTTGTACATAAAAGATTGTCCTATCCAGTCAACACTTTTATCGTCTGTAATGGCATGCCTGTCCATTTTATATTTTTTGATTAACGGAGAGATAATCCTGCATTCAGGCCAAAGCGGAAAGATTTTTTCGCCAAATCGTTGCATTTGTAGCTAGGTACATAAATCATGCCATCACCGATTGGACATATGTTATCCGGCCTGGCGATAGTGGCCGTACACAGGAAAAGAGTATTGCGGCTCGATAGAGAAACGCTGTTTATTTTGGTGTGCGTGGTTTTGCCGGATATCGATTTTATTTTCGGTTTTATCGAGGGCAATCCCAATGCGTATCACCATCAATTCACTCACAGCTTTTTTTTCGCTGTTGTGGTTGGGACATTACTTGGTATTATATCGATGCGTTCCTGTCGACATTTTTCGCGGCCGGCATTGCTGTTCACGGCTGCTATCGCATTGCATATCGTGCTCGATCTGTTTGCCGTGGACAAGTCTGCTCCCTACGGAGCGCAAATTTTTTGGCCCTTTAGCGATGAATATTTTATCGCACCGGTTCAGATTTTTTCAGATGTTGTCCGGTCATCAGACTCTGCAACGTTTATACCCAGTCTTTTCAATTGGCATAATCTCAAAACCATAATAATAGAAACGTTAATCATACTTTTGCTTATTTTGTTCATAAACCGCCTGGAACGAAAATGAATAGAACAAAACTTTCTGCGCCATATTTATCCATTGTCGTGCCGTTTTATAACGAAGAGGAAAATGTGCACCGGTTATGGCAACGTTTACGGCATGTTTTAAAAGTCTACGGAAAGTCGTATCAGGTCATTTTTGTCGATGACGGCAGCAGCGACAAGACGAGACAATTTGTGGTTGATCTCGCAAATCAAGAGAAACCTGTTTCTGCTATTTTGTTTCGCGCAAATTTTGGGCAATCGGCGGCAATGGCGGCGGGGTTTGCCCACACACGTGGTCGTGTAGTGATTGCTATGGACGGAGATTTACAGAATGATCCTGCCGATATCCCTGTGTTGGTGGAAAAACTGGAACAGGGTTATGATGTTGTTGCCGGATGGAGAAAAAATCGTAAGGATAAATTGCTCGTTCGTAAAATTCCCTCAAAAATCGCAAATAGAATCATATGTTCAACGACGGGTGTCTTTTTGCATGATACCGGCTGTTCATTAAAGGCTTTTAGGGGTGATATGCTTCGCAATATTTCACTTTATGGAGAGCTGCACCGGTTCATTCCGGCTTTGATGCGCATGGAGGGAGCCAATATCACTGAACTGGCGGTAAATCATCATGCCCGCAAATACGGCAAATCAAAATATAACCTGACCAGGACGTTTAGGGTTATTATGGATTTGACAACCATTCGATTATTGATGCGGCATTTAAAAAATCCTCTTTCGTTCTTTGCTGCATTCAGTCTTTTTTTCCTTTTTAGCGGTTTGATGACGTTTTCCTACGGTTTTTACAAGGTCATGTTACTCGAGTTACCATTTGAAGAGGTAAACATATTGCTTACGCTTACCGTTCTTCTGATTGCCAGCGGTCTTCAGTTCTTGTTTCTCGGTTTGATCGGCAGAATGGTGGTGGAAAGCGGCTCCAGACGCTCTATATATTGACATGTTTTTGTGACAGTTTGGTTGAAATTTAAGAAATGGTTTTGTAACTTGTAAATTTTATGGACATAAAAAATGGAAAATTTTCGGGATTCTATGTTTTTTGCAGATCAAATTTCTCAACATTTCGATAAAAACAGTCTGGATGTTTCGGTCCTGATTTCACTGCAGAATCAAGCGGGAAAGCTGGTCAAATTACACAGCATGTTGCAGAATATGTTGCGGGATTATGGAGAAACATTTGAAATTATCTATATCGATGATGGGAGTCGCGATTCAACCTTTCAGGATTTGACTCAAATCTGCGAAAAAACCACAAACGTCAAGGCCATCAAGATGCGGACAACATTTGGCGAGGCCTCTGTTTTGGAAGCAGGGTTGCAGGTCGCACGCGGTAAAAAGATCGTTTTTTTTACCAGTCGTGTTCATGTTAATCCTCTGGAATTGATAAAACTTTTGTACAAGCTCGATCAGGGATTCGATGTGGTCATGGGCAGGCGCCATCCCCGCAGGGATTCGCTTTTAAACCGGATGGTATCTAAAATTTTTAATGGCATTACCAACAAATTTACCGGAATTCATCTTCATGATATCAACAGTGGTGTCATGGCGATGCGTAAGGTGGTTCTGGAAAGCATTCCCTTTTACGGCAGTCTGAATGCATTTATGCCGGTTTTGGCACGTCGGCAGGGCTTTAAGGTTACGGAAGAAAAAATAGAACAATTAAAGGGAGAATTCGCCCAATCTCTGTCTCCAAAGGATTATATCAGAAGGCTTTTGGATTTGATTAGTGTTCTGTTTTTGAGAAATTATACTAAAAAGCCATTGCACTTTTTAGGATTCCTGGGCGCTGTGTTTGCCATTATCGGAGCAGCTATTAATCTTTACTTGTTTATCTATCGGATTATGGGGATCGGCGGTATCGCCGGTAAACCGATGTTGTTGCTCGGTTCCATGTTGTTTATTATCGGCATTCAGATGATTTCAATTGGATTATTGGGGGAAATGATTATTTTTACCCATGCAAAAAATATCAAGGATT
>CAZSOP010000353.1:0-4833 GCA_964608385.1 uncultured Cytophagia bacterium | reverse complement strand
CCTCTGTCTCGACATCCGGCTCACAGGCATCCGACGACCATTCGCGCAGGTTGCCAAGTAAATGATCGATGTCGCCGCGCAAGATTGATACCGGCTCGTTGTTGCTGGTTTTAAGGACAACTGCATTCTCCGCATAAGTGACGCACGCTGCTGCCCATTGGAGTGTTGTAGGTAAACGAATCTCCTGACCGGTCTGTTCACTCAGCCATTGTGCATACGCGCTTGCTTCCTCCCAACTGATATTTTCTACTGGACGACTGTCGTCATAAGGTTTTCCGTTGGCATCCTCTTGCCAGCGCGTTCCAAGCTGTTTGCGGCTCACCGGATCCAGGCTCTCTGCATATTTCCGGAATTCTCCGACCGTCACCTCTGCGGCCTGAATCGAAAACCGGTGATCGATCACAATGACGTCTTTCTTGAGATACCGGAGAAAGACCAGGAGATGCTCAGGAATTGGATAAACGCCTTCAGCAACACTCAGCCAGGTTTGTCCCGTGGGCGGCGGTTCAGGCGGAAGTGAAGGCGTTAAGGCGGGAGTAGGCGGAACAGGGCCAATCAGCGTAAAGGTGACGCTCTTCGTGCTTGTTTGGCCGGCGTTATCCGTCGCTGTGACGGAAATCGTCGTCTCTGCAACCACATCATCAAGCTGGTCAGGGGGAATATAGATCACTCCCGGCCCCGTCAATTCCCCCTGAAGTTCGCCCGGCCCATCAAGGCTCCAGCGATAATGGGCTTCCTGCCCTGCCTCGGCAATCAGGGCGATTTCTTCAGGCTGCTCAATGAGAATTTCACGTGTATCCGGATCAATGCTCAACTCAATCTCAGGTTGCGCAGATCCAATTCTCGTAAGCAACAGTACATGACAAATAAGACAGATGACAAATAGAAAATATGTGTGATTAATTTTGAGCCTCATTAGCAACCCCCGAATTTTTAGTTTGTATGAAACAGAACTTCTTTTATCATAGTTCATCCCTTGCACGCTATGGTTTCCGTGGTTGATAGGAAAAAGAAAAGTCTTTATGAAAAGGTGGAATAAGTGGGACAATTTCAATACGTCGATCAGATTTCCAAGTATCAAGAAATATCGCTTGCTTCTGAGAAAAGATTGGGGTTAATAAATCATAGAAATTAGTTATTGGTTGTCCACTTTCTTCAATAACCGGGCAGAGAGGATTGGTGAGTTTTAAAGGAATGAATGTCTCGGTAAATTCTCGTTCTTGTGGTGGCAATTGTTTGAGAAAATCCAATAATTCCAACTGAAGAGTCTTTTTCACTTCTGTACTTGTATTCTCAGGCGTTTGAGCCGTTAAAAGGAGCGTTGGATACACAGAAGGATTATCTGTCATAAGGGGGATGTTCTTTGGGTCGCAGAGAAGCGCAAACCGATTCGTCCCATTCGGTACGAAAATATATTTCCGCGCACTTTCGCTATCTTTGAGATAAGGAACGATTAATGCGCCGACATCTTCTGACCATTCTTTATCCGTTGTTCCAATATTGCTCCAATTTTGGATGCGAACGCTATAAGGATGACCATAATGGATAAAAGCTCCTAATTCATAATTTTTCGTGAGATCAAAGGAATCTCCGCCAGTGATGCATTGCCATTGAACATCTATCTTCACTTCTTGAGAATCCTGTTCTGAAGATGATGATGTGATCTGTTGAGCTTCATCCAGCCCCATCTGAGTCAAGATATCAGACAAAAGAGGTTTCAGGTCTGACGGCGTAAGTTGTAAAATGACCTTATTTTCCTGGAGTAATTGAGGAATCTTCTCAATTTTCTGAAAACCTGAAATGACTAAGGGAGGGATGATATTTTTTCTCATCCCGGCTTTCTCCACGTAATCATGATTTTCTTTAATTAACCATCGAGAGGTTTCTGGATCATAGACTAAAACATATTTTTCTTTGACATTATTTTCATGCAATTGGCGACCATCTTTTAAATTAAACTGCATGGAATACTCCACAATAAGAGTAGCAGAATTCTCCATCAAAATAGTATCTATGATCCTGTATTCCTTTATTATAACTTTTTTGAATTCGTTAAAGTTTTTAATTCTCGTTGCTTTAATTTCATCATAATTTCGATGGAATTTATTAGAAACTTGGATGGCATCCTTGTGCCATTGCTTCATATAGAGATCAATATCCAGCGTTTCCCATGCCTTGAAAAGATTATCTATTGGTTTTGAAAGATTATCCCAGTCATTATATTCAGAGGTACCTAGATTCGAGGATGTATCTATTTCACAATGGGTTTCATATAAAAGTGGGTTGTGAGATGAACGTTTTATCGGATCGCAGCCGTACAAATTCATTTGGGATGACAGATCGATATTTCTGAACATTTCAGGCAGGAAAATTTCAACGCCAACAATTTGTAAATTCGCGTTTGGCGGGGTATAGATAAACGGCGTAAGTTGTTCTTCAGCATTCTTTATCATGACATGGACTCTGCTATATGTCCAATTTTGGAGAAAATCAACGGTTCTTTCCAGGAAAATACGTTCTAACAGCGTTAATAGATCATGTGCAGGGCGTTCTAATAAATCCACTGTAGGAGGATACCCGGGTGTAGTAAACTGTATTTCCGGAACAGCCGCGTTATCGGATTGTGAGATAAAATCATAGGTATCAGCGTGTTGAAGATAGTCGATCAATTCATCTTGAAGCATTTTTTTGGCTTCAGGATCGCCGGCGGCAAATTGGGCGCCTTCAATTAGTGGAGTCAGTAAGATTGTAGAGTACCATTGGGGATAATTTCTCATAATCTGCTCCTGCTCTTCACTACAGGCGAGATAATATGAAGAAGGATTCGGATTTTCAGGCACGAGAACAAATTGTTTTTCGGATCCTGGTTTTTGAATATAGGGGATAAATGATATGGCAACGCTTCTGCCAAAATTCTCGTCAACGCTATTTCCAATATCTTTCCAAAAACGGGTACGAATACTATGCGGATGAGTATGGTGAAAGAATGCCCTTAATTGATATGTTCCACTCTTCGGAGTAAACGCAGGAAGCTGATGCAAACATTCCCAATTCACCTTCGCATTTCGAAAACCGATGCTTTGAGGATACTGCGCCCCTTTTTCAAATGCTGATAGTGCTGGCGTCAAAGTTGGAGTCGGAGTCGGAATCGGAGTCGCAGTTGGAGTCGGGGTAAGGGGTGGGGGAGATGCAAGCAAGGTCAAGGGAACTCTCCTGGTGAGTGTTCTGTTGTTATGATCTGTAATGGTACAACTAATGATGGTTTCATCCGACCTGCCTTCTATTTTCTCAGGAGGGAGATAGAAAATTAAAGGATCGCTAGATTCTCCCGAAAATTTTCCAGGACCATCAAGTTTCCATCTATACCGGACATCTTGCGAGCCAGAATGCACTGCTAAGGCAACTATTTTTGACGGCGCTGATCCAAGTGATATTGATTGCATATCAGGATCAAGCACGATATCCAGAGTAAAAGGTTCAGGAGATGGAGATGGAGATGGAGTTAACGTGGAAGTTGGCGTTGGAGTAGGAGTTACAGGAGCTATAAGCGTGAAGACTCTCTCTCTTGTGAGGACTTCTCCAGCATGGTCAGTTATCGTCACCGTAATTTTAACCTCTTCAGGCGATTTTTCAAGCACTTTCGGGGGAACATATAAGACTCCCGGGCTGGTTTTCTCTCCCATGAGTGTTCCAGGCCCCTGGATGCTCCATAGATATTTAAGATTCTGCTGAGAAGAATAGACAATCAGAGCAATTTCTTCGGGATGTTCCAGAGAAATACGATTTATATCCGGTTCGACGATCAGTTCAACATCCGCTTGCGCGGAGGCGTTTTCCGAAAAAGATATACTCCCAACAACTACGAATAGTATGCAGCAAGACATGTAAAGCGTTCGTTTCATAGCAAAAATTCCTTTTCTCTCTAATTTATCTGTTCTCCTGGTTGCAGACGTGAAAGGCGTTCACAGAATAATCATGGGGCGGAGCCAATCGTATTGATTCGCATCCCTTTTTGGACAAGAACATCGCCTGTCTCCTGATCCACGACTTTAATCGTGATAATATCTTTCGTTCCCGGTTTTTCAGGGGCGGTATAAAAAATTTGCTTTTGATCTTCTATGGTGATTATGCCTCGGATAGCCTTGCTTTCAAGCTTTACCTTACTTTGTGCGGGCTGTGCGGGCTTTGAAATCTCAACTGCCAGCATAACTGTTTCGCCGGGAGCGACATAATATGTCTCATCCTTCGTTTTGAGCAGTATTTGTTGAATGCGAGTTGGAATATCCGGGGTGGGCGTGGGTGTCGGCGTCGGTGTGGGAGATGGCGTCGGCGTCGGTGTTGGCGGCTCCGGCAGAATTTCGAACGTCACGTTCCGGGTGATTTCATAGCCTTGCTGGTCGGTCACCGTGAGAGTGATAATCACCTGAGCAGAGTCCCCTTCTATCCGTTCCGGCAGGCTGTAAATGTTTCCGGGGCTATCCGTTTCCCCCAGCAATTCACCGGGACCTTCGAGCTTCCAGGTAAAATGCACATTGGGGTCGCTGACCCGCGCTTCTAACAAGATGTCCTGAATTCCGGATCCTACATAAAGCGTCCTGATATCCGGCTCAACATGAACTTCGACAACTGGCTGTGTCGAAGCGTTGGAAGAAAGAAGCACAAGACCTATCCCACTGATCAGGCTGAAAATCAGGCATACACAGCATCTTTTCGGCATGGTGTTCCTCACAATTCTCCATTGTTGAAAAAACTTTCATGAATAGAACTCGCTACATGAAAATGCGTATCATTGTCAAGACAAAAAGCCTGTGCCTTTTGATGGATAGCCAGGCA
>CAZSOP010000352.1:0-4849 GCA_964608385.1 uncultured Cytophagia bacterium | reverse complement strand
CCGTCTGTATAAATGGCTGAACTGCTGGCAGGCTTTTCCCACAGTCGGCGTGTAAACAATGGGTAACATCTCCTCAAGGTGATCCAACAACAACGCATAGTAGAGCGTTTCGTTGCGGTCTTGCAACGAAAGCATATAAATGTATTTTTCAAGATCTGAAGATTTTGAAGAAAAAGCCTCGTAGGTTCGCTCCTTTTGCTGTTCCAAACTGGACACACCTTCCGGCAACAAACCACACAAGCCGAGACTGTGGCGTTCATCCTCAGGAAATGCCGTTCCTTTGTTGTAAACCGGATGCTCGGTTAAAAAGAGACCTTTAAAAGGTGCCTGAACATAATATTCACCAGTAAAGGGGTCGGTTTGTTTTGAAAATGTCAGCATCGATCCTTCTCCAGGTTGAGTTCGACATAAAATTTCACCAGAAATTAAGCATACTGTGGTATCTTGTCAAGAAGAATAGCAAAAATCTTTCCTGCCTGAATCAACAGCCATAATCTATACCGATGTTTCTTCGATATAAAGATAGCGTTTGACTTTGTTTGTCGGTGTCTTCTCAAAAGGTTCCGGATGTTCGATGATTTTGTGCAAATGTGAAAAATCAGAGAGTTGTTGATTCATATCCCTGCGTATTTTATCCAAAAGCTCAGTGATAAATGTTCGTGAATCCTTATTCTTCATTTCCGAGACAAAATGTTCATCGATAACATCATAATCGAGATAAGCCTGAGCGACCAATCTGTCATTGCGCTGGTAAACAATAACTTCCTGGATATAGGGAGATTGAAGTAAATGCTGTTCGATAATTTCCGGGTAAATATTCTCTCCCGAGGGACCAATGATTACATTTTTACTTCTGCCCTTAATAAAGAGATATCCCTCCTCATCAAAATAGCCCAGATCCCCGGTCTTGAGCCAGCCGTCCTCGGTAAAGGTTTCTTTTGTCGCCACAGGATTTTTATAGTATCCCCGGGTTACTATCGGACCCTTCACCAATATCTCTCCCACAGCGCCTGCCTGATCGGTATTCATTTGAATACCGGGAATGCATTTGCCGCAGCTTCCGATTTTGACCTTTTCAAATGGATTTATCGTCATAATCGGCGAGGTTTCTGTCATTCCATATCCGGAGGAATAGCTGATTCCAGCATCCCGTAAAAACGATTCCACATCCTCATTAAGAGAAGCTCCGCCGAACATAAAAAAACGCAATTCCCCACCAAGGGATTGAATCAATTTTTTACCGGCGGCTTTGTTTAAAAAGCGGCGAAAAGGTTTATGTTCATAGGCAAAGCTTATCATACTCGATTTTGTAAGTTGAGGCAAAATGCGTTTCCGATAGATCTTATCTATCACCAACGGCACCATCAAAACAGCAGTGGGCTTTACACTTTGCATAGCAGAGAGCAATTTTTGCGGTGTCGGCAAACCCTGCATATAGGAGATGGAAGCTCCCACCGCCAGAGGACAAAGCATCCCACCTGTTGCTTCAAAGGTATGCGACAGCGGCAGTATGGACAAAAACCGGTCGTGTTTGTTGATCGGAAATCTCTCAATGCTGTGAACCACATCAAAGACGATATTGCGATGCGTCAGCATCACTCCCTTGGAGTGCCCCGTCGTTCCGGAGGTATAAATAATGGTCGCCAGATCTTCTTCTTCCGGTCCTTCTATCTTTTCCAGAATCGATTCCTTGTTGACTTTTGATGTGTCCAGGGGAATAAAATTCAGACTTTTTTCCAAAAATGAAGGCGATAAATCCGTTGCCCGGCTCAGGTTTTCAAGTGAATAAACCACCTTAAGCTTGGTATTTTTTGCGCCATTCAATTTACTCTGCTGTTTTTCACCTACAAATAAAGCCACAGCTTCGGTTTGACGAAGGATATGCCGCGAATCGGAATCGGGAAATCCAGGCAGTATCGGCACGGCCACACAGCCCATGGTCGTTACCGCCAGATAGGCAACAACCCAGTTGGGCGAATTTTCTCCTAAAATCGCGACACGATCTCCGCGGCGAATACCGTGTGAATAGAGATCGACGACAATATCGATGACCTTGTGCTCCACCTGACTAAAGGTTAGAAAATCCTTCTCCACATAAGCAATACTTTGATTCTGATTAAATTTTTTTACACTGCGCTTCAACAGGTCGCTGATCGTCATCTTGTCCAATTCAATTATCATTCTTCACCTCTTGTATATTTATTAAATGGTATTGCTTTAATATACTAAACTAAAAGATAAATAGAAACGAGTCTCTTGGCTCGTGCTGGGCAATGACAACGTAAATTTTCTTGCCTCTGTAATCAGGATTATCTATCTTTTCTATACATTAAATACCGGGGATGTCAATGGTAATCGATAATAAAAAAATCAAGCGTTTTACGGCTTTAGAATCTCTGCATGAAAAAGAGTTGAGAATCGTTACTAAATACCTGCATTATCGTCAATACGATGAAAACGAATATGTGTTCAGACAACAGACGCCATCAACCGCTATCTATTTTCTGGACTATGGTACGGTGCAACTCGTGAGCAGAGAAGAAAATAAAGATGACCGCCTGGATATTATTAAAGCCGGCAGTGGTTTTGGATATTCCGCTTTGTTAGAGAACAACAGAAGAAGTCACAGTGCCCAATGCCTTGAGAAATGCCGCTGTTTGGCGCTGCTGCATTCGGATATCAGCCATCTTCGGAAAACCGAACCCTGGGTCATGAACCATATTACCCAACAAATCGTTAGCGTACTGTTACAACGGATCGATGACCTTGAACATGAATATATTCATTTAACCCGCAAGCTGGCTCAATCGGATATTGTCGTATAAGCTATGCATAGAAACAACTTGTTTATATCCTTAAGAAAGCCATCAATACTGCAGAATGTTGCTGTAGCTCTGCTTGCCGGAGCGCAACTGTGGATTTGTTTCTTTTTCCTTCACCGTGCTCCCTTTTTGATTTTTCTCTTTTCCTTTACTGCTATTTTCTATGCGCATTTTCTGTTAAAAAAATGGCTTGCACTTTTTTGTACGATCCTCTTATTTTTACTGGCAATCAGTCACCCACCTTGTGGTGCAGAACATAATCCGCTTTGTACGTTTATTGGTGGATTTTTTTCAACCTTGCAAAGAAATATCCTTGCACTGATTCCCGCCGCTATGGCCGGATTTATACTTTTTATATTTCGCCAACCCTTGAGAAAACAAATTTTCGCTCACATTCCAAATCGTTACTTTGAAATAACAGACGAATTGTGCGGCCGACTGTTTGATCGTTTTGCTCTATTTTATGAAACACAAATTTTACAATCATTTTTTATCTTTTTAATGGTTCTCACCGGTCTCTGGCTGATTGGAGTGGACTCTTTTTGGCTGTTAACCTGGTTCGCCTGGTTCTGTTCATTCATTCCATTTTGGGGATTGTTTCTGGGAATTCTGCCCGCTCTGTTACACGTCGGCATCCATAGCAATAATACCGCCGATCTCATCGGAATTATCATCATCTGGACATTTGCCTGGCTACTCCGATTTCTCTGCTTTGACGAGAAACTGAGAAACATAATTTCAGGGCAGACCCACATCCTCTCACTGCTCGTCCTGATGCTCGCCGGGATTCTGGTCGAACGGGATGAAATAATTCTGGCAACCATTCTCCTCTATCTATTTCTCGGCTTTGCAAAATTGATTCAGGAAACCGTTTTTCGTTTCAGAACTACACTCTCCGGCCTTAACAACACAAATCCACCGCCGGACAAGCTATAAATGCAACAAGAGCGGACTGGATCAATATTCGTCGCCTTTAATCATTTGACTGAAAATTTTCAAAAAAAATTTAACTCCTTATGACAGCAAATCAAAAAAATAAAAGTAAATGAATGTCTTGTTCTTGCTTTTTAAAAAGAAAATTAATACATTACTAGTTTAATAATTCCAGTTAGCCTGTTTGGGAAAAATCTTGCAATCAAGCCAAAAGAAAAAGCAATCGGTAGCCTTTCAGGGTGCGCCCTATGCGTTTAGCGAAATCGCGGCGCGGCAGTATTTCAGTGAACCCGTTCGATCGATTCCCTGCCGCCAATTCGAAGACGTTTTTCTTGCTGTGGAATCCCGTAAAGCTACTTTTGGAATCGTCCCTGTTGAGAATTCTCTGACCGGTTCCATACACAGAAATTACGATCTTCTGCTCGAGCATGACCTCGAGATTGTTGGAGAAACTTATTTGAAAATCGAACAAAACCTGATCGTTAATCAGGGTGCCGCTCTGGATATGATCAAAGTGATATATTCACACCCGCAAGCGCTCGAACAGTGTCGAAAATTTTTATCGACACTGAAGAATGTGGAAACCGTTGCCAGCTATGACACAGCCGGAAGTGTCAAATATATAAAAGAAGAAAGCCTGAAAAACGCCGCAGCTATCGCCAGCAAATGGGCTGCCAAAGATTACCATATGAGTATTTTAAAACGGGAAATAGAGGATTTTCCCCATAATTTTACGCGCTTTTTACTGATCGCTGTTCCGAGCAAGAACAGCTCTACGCTGAAAGAAAAAACCTCGATTGTATTCTCTATGAAAAATATTCCGGGGGCCTTATTCAAAGCGCTCAGCGTATTCGCTCTTCGCGATATCGATCTTTTAAAAATCGAATCCCGGCCCTTGCGTGGAAAACCATGGGAATACATATTTTATCTCGATTTTTTAGGTAATATTCAGGAAGAACATTGCCAAAACGCGATCCGACATCTTGAAGAAATCACTATTTTGCTCGAAATATTGGGGTCATATCCGATACAAAAATTACCAGGAAATTTTAACACAGGAGTAGACAATGACAAATAAAAAAGGAAAACTGGGT
>CAZSOP010000351.1:0-4891 GCA_964608385.1 uncultured Cytophagia bacterium | reverse complement strand
AGCCAAAGCTGGTATAGAAAGATTTTTTCAGCTGCTCCAACATGGATAACTCCTTTTAGATTAATGTGCAAATCAAGTTTATTCTTGACTTTTAATATACATAGGTTTAAATTAATTTAATAAAAATTATACATATTCGCAAGACATACGAGCTATTACAATATTAGGTTTCTTAATGACTCAAAGCAATTCTCATACAGCCCCTTTCCCGCGACAATTCCGCAAGCATTTTTTCGCCGACTTTGACCGGGATTTTTTGCTCATTCTTCTCATCACGATTATCGTGATGTTTTCGGTGCTGCTGTATCTGCTCAGCCATTTGCCCCAAACCTTTAAACCTGAAGCCATCAGCAAGATTCAGGATACTTATGCAAAAATCGTTTTGGAGCGCGGTGCCGCTCCTGCAAGCATCGAAACCGAACGGGAAGCGATGAACATAGGCGAGCTTTTGTTTACGCCGGAAGCCGAAGAGCCTGATTTTGGCATTCCCGAAGCTGAAGGCGGTGCAGCTTCCGGTGCCCCTGCGGCTGCAGCTCCGGAGGCACGATTGCCGGAAGCGGGTGCGATGGCCTCTGCCGGGCGTTCCCGGTCTTCGGGCGAAGCGGCGGCCAATCTGGAAAGCGTTGAAAACCGTGTCGGCAATGTCGGATATCTCGGCTTGCTCTCCTCCGGAACCGGATATGTTGCAGAGGATTATGTCAGCGATATCGAGGATTACGGCGATGCCGAAAATGAACGCCTGGGTAAAGTGATCTCTTCCCTGGATGCGGTACAGGTTTCCCGCGGGCCGGCAGGAAAAGGATGGGGCGGCACAGACGGTAAGGGAAATAACTATAAACCCGGCGAACAACGGACGATTCAGGGCAGCAATCGCCAAACGCGAGCACTTGGCATCGATGATCTGATCGGTGCAATCGAAACAACCGGTGAACTCGATTTTGAAGAAATCGAACGTATTAAGGCGTTTAGAAAAATCGCCAGCACACTGCCTCAGCAGGCAACGCCCGGGCCGGACGGAGAAATGCCCACCATTGAACAGAGAAACCCGGAAAAAGTCCAGGCCGTTATCAATGAGCACCGCCTCGCTATCCAGGATTGTTATAAACAAACGCTGAAGCGGAACCCGGGCCTGAAGGGTAAAGTCGATGTGCGCTTTGCCATTAACACCGAGGGACAGGTCAGTGCTGTTGAGGTTGTCAACAGCACCATCAAGGATACCAGCATGATTAACTGCATACTTGGCAGAATCAAGGGATGGAATGATTTTGGTCCTGGAAATCCCGATAAAGCGGATGAGGTTTACCGACAGGTCTTCACTTTTGGTTATTAAAATCAAGCGGTGAGCCCGATTCAAACCGAAGAATATCGTTTCCATTCTTCGGCTTTTTTTTAATAGGAGATTGATGGAACGCCAGGAAAAAATGTTACCGGGAAAACTCGACCATGATACGCTCAACCGACTTTTACAAAAGTATACCGACGCCGGCGATAGAATCGTCATTGGTTCACGGGTGGGGGAAGATGCAACCGTTATCGATATGGGCGATCAGCTGCTGGTGCTCAAGACCGATCCCATTACTTTTATAACCGATCAAATCGGTTATTACCTGGTTCACATCAATGCAAATGATGTCTATTGCCTTGGCGCCACACCGAGATGGCTTCTCGTCACGTTATTGTTACCAGCCGAAAAAACGGACCATACCCTGGTGGAGACGATTTTTTCACAAATATCCAAAACCTGCAAAAAAGAAAAGATATCGTTTTGCGGCGGACATACCGAAATCACCCTGGGACTGGACAGGGTGATGGCGGTCGGACAAATGGTGGGGGTGGTCAAGAGAAAACAGCTGATAGACAAACGGAAAATCTGGATTGATGATCATGTTATATTGGTGGGGTCGGTACCATTGGAAGGCACGAGCATTATCGCCCGGGAAAAGAGCGGTGAGCTGGAATCGCTTTATTCGGCTGATTTTGTCGAGCACTGTCAGAATTTGCTTTTCAAACCCGGTATCAGCGTCAAGAGATATGCCAAAATTGCCATGCAGGTCGGGGGTGTACACGGAATGCATGATCCGACCGAAGGCGGGATCGCTAGCGCATTACACGAACTGTCCGTTGCCTGTGATCTGGGGATAGAAATACATGAAGAGAAAATTACCACCCTCACCGAAGGTAAGCTGCTTTGTGATCATTATGAGCTGGATCCGCTGGGAACCATCGCATCCGGTTCGCTGCTTTTGGTGACTCCTTCCAGCCGGGTTCGTGATTTCATCAGCGCCTATGCCGATGAGGACATTCCTGCCGAAGACATCGGCGTCATCACCAGCCTCGAAAAGGGCCGTAGATTGATCCGCAAAAACGAAACCGTTGAATTGCCCTTTTTTCATCGCGATGAAATCATTAAAATCTTCTAATTTTCAAAAATACCTTGCGATAGTATAATTTTTTTATTAAATTTATCGTCTGTATATCCAAAAAGGACGTTATGTTTCAGGACATCAGCGAAAAGTTCGACAGTGTTTTTAAAAGGCTTCGTGGCCGTGGAAAGCTTTCCGAGAAGAACATATCGGAAACCATGCGCGAGGTACGCCGTGTTTTACTCGAGGCTGATGTCAATTATAAAGTGGCCAGGCAGTTTATTGCTTCGGTTGAGGAAAAAGCTGTCGGGCAGGATGTGCTAAAAAGCATTACGCCGGGGCAGCAGGTCGTCAAAATTATTCACGACGAGTTGGCCGGGCTGATGGGCGAAAAGCAGGAACCCCTGACCTTTTCCAATCGCATTCCCGGCACGATTATGCTTGTTGGTCTGCAGGGCTCCGGTAAAACGACAGCGGCAGGAAAGCTGGCGACTTTTATCCGGCAAAAGGGCCGAAAACCCCTTTTGGTTGCCGCGGATGTATACCGACCCGCTGCTATTGAACAGTTACGCATTGTTGGTCGTGAAATCGATACCAAGGTCTATAGCGATGATAGCAAGGATGTGGTTAAAATCTGCAAAGAGGCGGAATCATTTGCCAAAGAGCATCTTCATGATACGCTGATCATCGATACGGCAGGGCGTCTTCACGTCGATGAGATCATGATGGATGAGCTTAACCGGCTAAAGTCCGAATTTCATCCGGAAGAGATATTGTTTGTCGCCGATGGTATGACCGGTCAGGATGCTGTCAATACCGCCAGGGTCTTTGCAGAGGCGCTGGATTTCACCGGTGTTATCCTTACAAAAATGGACGGAGATGCGCGGGGCGGGGCGGCACTTTCCATGCGCGCTGTAACCGGAAAACCGATCAAATTTTTAGGTGTCGGTGAAAAGTACAACCAGATTGAAGTATTTCATCCGGCCCGCATGGCATCGCGCATTTTGGGAATGGGTGACGTCGTATCGCTGGTTGAAAAAGCACAACAGTCCATCGATCAGGAAAAAGCGGCCAAACTCGAACAAAAAATGATGCGGGACCGTTTTACGCTGATCGATTTTTACGAACAATTGCAGCAAGTTAAAAAGATGGGACCGCTGCAGGATGTTTTGTCGATGTTGCCCGGAAATCAGAAAGCCCTGAAGAATATGCAGGTAGACGAAAACGCTCTTGTTCAGACTGAGGCGATCATTAATTCCATGACCGTTGAAGAACGGATGAAACCCCATATTATTAACGGCAGCAGGCGAAAGCGAATTGCCCATGGTAGCGGTACCCGGGTTCAGGATGTCAACCGCCTGCTCAATCAGTTTAATATGATGCAAAAAATGTTGAAACGCATGAAAAAAGGACGCGGCATGAGCATGCCGTTTGGTTTATAACATGAAGGAGGATTTTTAACTTGGCAGTAAAATTGCGATTACATCGGACGGGACGAAAAAAGCAGCCCTATTACCGAATCGTTGCAACCGATACGCGGGCGCCCCGTGATGGACGCTATATTGACAGAATCGGGCATTACATTCCGTTGGCGAATCCTGCGACAGTCACAATCGATCGTGAAAAAGCGCTGGACTGGCTGAAAAAAGGCGCCGTGCCCAGCACGACGGTGAAAAACTTTTTTCGTGCTGAAGGAATTATGCTCGAGTTTGATCTGCTCAAACGAGGCCTGGATGAGGCGGAAATAGAAAAAGAACTGCAGAACTGGCAAACCATCAAACAGGAACAGCTCAAACGCCTCGAAGCGGAAGCAGCCATGAAGAAACGAGCGGACTCGGAAAAACCCAAAGCGGAAAAACCGGAACCGGCTGCTACTGAAACAAAAGAACAATCCACCGGCGCGCAGGAACAGGAAGCCACGGTCGAGGAAGAAAAACCGGCAGAGACTGAACCAGATTCGCAGGAAGAAGCTTCCGGCCAGGGTGAAAAAGCCGGGAAAGAAAAAGAAGAGGTAAACGCCTCGGCAAACGCAGAAACTAAAGAAGCAGAAGAACCTGCAGAAGCTGAGCAAGAGGAAAAAGCATCCTCTTCGGAAGAAGAAACGGAAAGCAAAAAAAGCGAATAGTCATTTTTGACACGTTCTTTCGAGGTAAATGAAAAAAGAGAAAAGGGATTATCATCATCAGTTGCCGGAATTTGTCGTTATCGGCCGGATCAGCCGGCCCCATGGCGTCAGGGGTGAATGCAAGGTCATTCCTCTAACCAATGACCCAAACCGTTTCAAGCTCCTGGACGAGGTGTTTCTGACGCTGGATGATGAGACCCGTTCAGCTTTTCATATAAATAAATGCCGGGTTACCCCAAAGGCGGTTTTACTCGGTTTCAAAGAAATCAAGAATCGCAAGGAAGCAGACAGATGGCGTAACGTTTATCTGGAAATTCCCCGCGAGCAAGTGATAAAATTACCCGAAGGATCCTACTATCATTTTGAATTGATCGGAATGCAGGTCGTTGATCTTTTGGGCACG
>CAZSOP010000350.1:0-4901 GCA_964608385.1 uncultured Cytophagia bacterium | reverse complement strand
CTTGGCGTTTTCTCAGCGGTTAAAAAAGTACTCATTATTCGGAAGAACCCAAAATACAAGCCCAACATCTTGTTTATCATGAGCGATGAACATCCGGTTTTTATGACGGGATGTTACGGTCACAAGCAGGTAAAGTCTCCGGCAATAGACACCCTTTCGCGTCAGGGCGTCACATTTGATGCAGCTTATTGTCCCAGTCCGATTTGTGCGCCATCCCGTGCCGCCATGATGACCGGCCGTCATGTCAATACGATCGAAGTCTGGGATAATGCCGCACCGCTTCGCAGTGACTGGCCGACATTTGCCCATGATCTCAGTGCCGGCGGTTATCGCACAATTTTATGCGGTAAAATGCATTTTGTCGGTCCGGATCAGTTGCATGGCTTTGATGAACGCTGGACTCGGGACATTTATCCCGCAACCTTTGACTGGACGCGTTCCAACCGGGGAGGGGTGGCAATCAACGACGGTCAGTGCATCGACCGCGTTTTTGAAGCGGGTATGGGCCGAAGCCGCGATATGGACGAAATCTTTGTGATCTGGTGCTGGGAAAACGCGAGTCCAAAGAGGGCCTGGCAATTATGGAAAATTACGGAGAAGGGATCCTCAGGGGCTGGCGAATAATTCGTTCCGGCTCGCTCAAGATGACCTGGGTTCCGGGCCATGAACCCGAGGTTTTTGATCTCTCCAAGGATCCTGATGAATGGAATAATATCTACAACAGAACGGAATATAGAGCAGCGATAGAAGAGCTGCAGAAACAGGTGTTAAAAAATTGGGATTCCAAAAGCGCAGATGAGCGCCGCTGGCAAAGTGAGGAACGGCGTTTGGCCATACTAAAGGCCAATCAACCACTGGATTGGCAAACCGCATCGCCTCCTCCGCCACACCCGCTGCGCCGGACACCGGACTCGCCAATCGACAATGTCTCACTGGACTAGGGCTTTGCTTATTTTAAATAAAGACAACCGGAAATTTTGCTGACATTCCCGATTTGGAATCGAATCAAATAAACCCCTGAGGAGAGTCCATTACCCTCAACGTTTAGCAGGTGGGTTCCGGATTGAAAAAAGCGGCTCAGGAGAGTTTTGACGTGATAGCCCCGTATGTTGTAAATATCCACCGTAAGATGTCCTGATCGGGATAGCTGGAAAGGAATCAACGTAGAAGAATTGAATGGATTGGGGTAATTGGCATCAATAGTCAGGTGATGGGATTGTTTATGATCCCGTCGAACAACAGCGGATGGACCATGCGACTGTAAAACCGCCACGCCTGCATTCATGGTTCCGATCCATTTAGCTCCCTCTGCATCGATCGCAATAGAGTAAATTCTTGTATCCGGCAACAATGAATTCTCCGTATTATAAACTTTCCAGTCCAGGTTATCATAAACAACCAGTCCATTCAGGGTGCCAAACCATTTTTGTTCGTCTTCTATGGCAATGGCGTAAATACGATCGTTGGGCAATGGTGAATTGACTGTAGAATAAAAACGCCAGGCAGAATGGTCATAAAGCCAAACACCACCATATTTCAGACCAATCCATAACCGGCGTCGCGAATCCATGGCAATTTCATAAACCGCGTCATTGCCGGGTCCACCGAGGGGATTTGCTTTTTGTGGTGCAAAGGATCTTATCAGTGTCCACTCTTCGGCGCCATCGAACAGATAAAGTCCGGTGGCCGTTCCCACCCAGAGCATTTGCTCGTTTTCAATAAACAACGACGTGATTTTATTATGATCGAGGATGGTGTTGGAGGCATTCCACACCGTCATGATTTCATCATCATACCGGACCAGCCCCCCTCCCCAGGTGGCAAACCATTTATTTCCATCAGCATCGATTTGAATATCATAAATACCATCGTTGGGTAACACCGAGTTTGTGCTGTTCCAGACGTTCCATTCCCGGCCATCATATCTGGCCACTCCGGAATTATCCGTACCGATCCATATCTCTTCGCCTTCACCGGCAGTAACGGTCCAGATGACCCCGAAAGGAAGTGCTGAATTTTTTGCAGTAAAAACCTGCCAACCATCACCGGATAAACACGCAAGGCCGCTGTCGGTGCCAAACCATTTGCGTTCTAGTCTGTCTATAGCTATGCTATAGACATGATTGCCCGGGAGTGGAGAATTATCCTGATTGTAAACACGCCACTCCTCACCACAGGCACAAATGGTAAAAAGAATAATGATATAAACGATTTTCTTTATCATACCTCGTTTACAACGTTTTGTGGTTGCTGACGCAGAAATGCTTCTATATTCTCCACAACGGTATCGAGAAGGCGTTTACGGGCCTCTATGGTTGCCCAGGCAATATGTGGAGTAATATAGCAATTTTGGGCTTTTAGCAACAGATTATCCTTACCCGGCGGTTCCAGGGAGAGGACATCCACCCCCGCAGCGGCGATCTGTTCCTGCTTGAGGGCGTGATACAATGCCGCTTCATCGACCAGCTGCCCACGGCTGCAATTGATCAAAATCGCCGACTTTTTCATTTGATCCAGTGCATCTTTATCGATCATTTGTTTTGTTTGTTCAGTCAAGGGAGCATGCAAGGAAATGACATCACTGTGTGAGAATAGATGATCTAATTCAACTTTTTCTTTTTCTGGAATATCGCCGGCATGGGGATCATGAATCAGCAGATGCATACCAAACGCTCGCGCGATACGGGCCACAGCTTTACCGATACGACCGAATCCGATAATACCCAGTCTCTTCTCATAAAGCTCAATAAGGGGTGTTTCCCAATAGCAAAAATCCTCCTGTTCAGACCATTTTAAAGAGCGGACGCCGGCTGAATGCAAAGCGACCTGTTGGGTAATGTTCAAAATGTGCGCAAAAACCATCTGGGCAACCGACATGGTACCATATTCCGGAACATTGGTTACCGGAATACCCTTTGCCGTTGCGGCTGATACATCAACAATGTTGAATCCGGTTGCGAGCACGCCGATATATTTCAGGTCGGTTAGCTGCCCGATGACCTGTTCATCCAGGGGAGTTTTGTTGGTTAATAAGATGGGAGCACCTTTTGCTCTTTCAACAATCTTGTCTTTCGGAGTTCGCTCATAAATGTCACATGATCCCAGTTGTTCAAGTGGACTCCAGTCAAGATCCCCGGGATTAAGCGTATAACCATCGAGAACAACGATCTTCATGATTTCATCTCCTGATTATTTTTCCTTTAACGAACAACTGTAATTTTCAGCGTTTCGATCTTATTACCGGTATTTAAACGGACAAGATAAATTCCGGAACTCGCTATTTGTCCCTGCTCGTTGCGACCGTTCCAAAACACTGTATACTCTCCGGCGTCTTGTATCCTGTTTTCCAGCATGGCTATTCTCTCGCCTTTGAGGTTAAAAACATCTATAACCACAGGGCTGTCTTGTTTCAGGTGATAGTGAATTGTCGTAGTGGCATTGAACGGATTGGGATAATTGCTCAAAGCAGAGCCTGGATTCGTGTATTTTTTCAGGGCATTTTGAGGCCAGGGAGGCAAGTCCGGAATTTGGGCAAAGGCTGCAGACTTTTGTACAGCGGTACTGGTATGGTAATCACTTGCAAAAAACTCGATCGGGTTGGTGACAAAAATCCAGTATCCCCTGCCCTGTTCCAGTATTTTTTTCCACTTGTAAGTACTGCAAAACGGATCATACCAGTAGAGATAGGGTAAAAAATCATTTTCAGGAATAGCAAAGAGCTGGTCTGTACTTATAGCCTTATCAAGAGCACCGATAAGATGCCACCCTCTATTATCAAACGACAAGGAATAAGCCGGTACCGGGGTTAAGAAAAGAGTGCATTTGCGTTCTGTCGGTGTAAAAACAAAGTATCCATATCCACTTTCAAGTGTATCAGCGTTTATATAGGCGTTATTCTGATAAGTCAGGATAAAATCTCGGTCAAAATCGACGAAAAGGCTTTCCGCAGCCATGCAGCGGGCAACCCCGGGCAGAGATATCAGATTCCATCCTTTTTGCAAATCAAACTCATAACGTAGCGGAGCAAAGCGGGCATAATCGACCAGGGTCAACAAAGCCAGCTGACAGCAGCGCTTAAAATAGGGCAGGTTAAAATAGATAACGCGATCACCTGCTTTATGGTATTGCGGATTAAAGTCTCCGCCCATATAATCCTCGATCAATAAAACAGCAGGATAACCGGCGCGCCAAAATGAAGAGTGGTCGCTATAGCCGTAATGATTTTGAAAGATCAGCTGTGTATGCAAAGCAAGTCCATATTCATCCTGCAGGTCAGCCATCCGGTTTGCCAATTGATCCGAATGATGGTCGGTTGAATAAAAAATATTACATTTATTATCGTTATTGCCATCATAACCGATCATATCCAGATTGAATACAGCCAAAATGGAATCATTTTCAGCTTTTGCCTGCTGAGCATAGTATTGACTGCCATAGAGCCCATACTCTTCGTAATCCCAGAAAGCATAGATAATAGTGAACGGAAAAGAAAAATCGCTTAAAATCCGTGCAGCTTCCATTACAGCAGCACAGCCACTGGCATTGTCATCAGCTCCGGGAGCTTCCATGCCATCCCAGGGACGATTGTCATAATGTGCACATATCATATATTTTTGATTCGGATAGAGATATCCGGGTTGCTCAGCATAGATATTAACGCCGTCGTCGTTAAAAAATTGTTCATAAACCAAAAGACCATATTGATCGAGTCTCTTTTGCAGATAAGTTGCAGCAACTGAACCGCGGTTACCGGCATTGCGATCCTGAATCAGTCTTTGCGTCCCATTTATAATGACAGTATCCTCACCGGACAACTGACGAACAGAGGCGATAAGGGAATCCAGATGCACCATATTGAGAATGTGTTGCACATCATGAGGATACGGCTTGAAATCGATCGA
>CAZSOP010000349.1:0-4903 GCA_964608385.1 uncultured Cytophagia bacterium | reverse complement strand
GCGCTCTTGGCGAGCTTGGCGGTTTTGGGTACGCATTAACCGGATGATCCTTTTTTCTTCGTCGAAAACCAGGTCAGTTGCCTTCCTGCCGACCTTTTGACGGTGGAGAAGGGCTTTGTTATGGGGGTCGATGATTTGTAAAATACTGCAAGCGGAATCTCTTTCGCCAATGCGCAGCAGATAAAGATGGTCGGTCCGAGAATCGTATTTTATAATCCTTTGAGTGGTTTCTCTGGTCATTGTGTCAGGCAACACCATTCTCTTTCCGACATCAAAAAGCCGCACCGGGTCTTCGAGTGTTCCGATGAATTGAGGCTCTTTTCCCCAGTTGTTCTGGGTAAAATAGAGGGTATTGTTTTTATCGAGAGTCATATGCAGGGCCTGGCGGGGGATTCTGCGGTCATAGAGGCTTAAATCTTTACGCCGGATCGTGAGGATGCCGTTTTTGGCATCCCAAATATAAACGGTTGGCCAGTAGGATTAGTGTGCTCCATAAGAAAGGTAAATATCTCCATAACCGTTATCGATAGCCTGCAGCGGAAAGTCGAAGGGAAGTTGATGCAACTTTTGTGTTCCGTTAGCAAATATGCGGCAAAACTGATCTTCATTGTTGAACACCAGGAAGGAGGTGGAATCGAATTCGATCAAATCAATAGGAGCCCAGCCAGTTCTTATTTTTTTCACTTTTTCACTGTCGGGGTGAAATACGGAAACGGCGGCTCCAAAGACTCCATTAACGGCGGTGGCTCCGCGCAGAAAATAGAGGCTTTCGGATTTGAGAAATTGCACGGTTCTTTTGGCGACGGGGATATTTTGTACCGCATGCGTTCGGGTATCGATTACTGATACCGATGATGAGAGTGCGTTTGCAGTGATAATGCGATTTCGGCTGCTATCGACCAGCATCAAGACGGGACCAATGCTGTTTATTTTCAGATCCAGTTTGCAATCTATCTCCTGTATTTTAAAAGATGCCGAAGCGATATAGTTGAGCAGGAAGATCAGGAAAAGAGTAGTATGCTTTTTCATGGTGTACCTGTTTTTTCTCCAAAAACATTAAATTTCTCCCAGTAATACAATATATAAGCCATGCATCTGAACAATTGCCGGAACGATCAGTTGACAACAGCAACTGGGTTGTGAATATGATCATCAATATCATCATCCGCAGACGACAAAAAAAATCAAATAGTGATTGACAATAGAGAAATACCTCATTATTTTACATTTAAAGCATTCATGATGTGGGATAGGAGAAATTATATGATGCACACGTACAAGTGCGTTTTCTTGCTGATTTTTTTCTTTGCGACGGGAAATGCTCAACCGGTACTGTTTGAAACACCGCCTAGTCCCCGTATCGCCAATTATGATATTGATGTCCGGCTGCAGCCGGAATCAAATTCTTTGCAGGCCAAACAAACCCTCTATTGGAAGAATACCAGCCGGGAAGATGTGAAGGAATTGCGTTTTCACATGTATCTCAATGGTTTTAGAAACAATCAATCCACCTTTCTGCAATACTCCCGTAAAAGCAGGGATAAAGAGGAATGGGGTTATATAAAGATCGATTCTCTTTGGGATACGAAAGCTCTGGTGTTGCCGGATCAAATGGAATATATACAACCCGATGACGATAATAAACATGATAAAACGGTTCTGAGCGTTCCACTGCGCCGCGCATTGAGACCGGGAGAAAAGTTGACGTTGAACTTTATTTTTAGCTCTAAATTACCGGAACCACCGATCGCCCGCACCGGAGCAAGCGATGATTTTTATATGGTGGGGCAATGGTTTCCCAAAATCGGTGTTCTTCAAAACGGTGAATGGAATTGCCATCAGTTTCACAGGAATTCCGAATTTTTTGCTGATTTTGGCGTTTACAATGTGCGCATTACCGTTCCCGAAGAGTGGATCGTCGGGGCAACGGGAATCTTGGTAAATAAGATGACAAATGAAGAGAGTACGGTTACTCATTATTATCATGCCGAGGACGTCCATGATTTCGCCTGGACCGCGAGCCCCGATTTTGTAGAATTTGCCGCCAAGGCCGATGACGTGGAAATTCGGGTATTGATGGCACCCGAACACAGCGGCCAGGGAGAGCGCTTTATAAAAGCCGCTCATATCGCGGTGCAAACGTTTCAGGAATGGTATGGTGATTATCCTTATCCAAATTTAACCGTGGTCGATCCCAAGCCGAATGCCATGAGAGCCGGCGGCATGGAATATCCCACTCTTATTACCGCCATGACGCTTTACGGATTGCCAAGGGGAATCAAGTTTGTTGAACAGGTTATCATACATGAATTCGGACACAATTACTGGTATGGAATGGTGGCGTCCAATGAATTTGAGGAAAGCTGGATCGATGAGGGCATAAACTCTTATGCGGAAGCGAGAATAATGCGTGAGCATTACGGCGAATTCACCAGCTTTATCGATCTGTGTAGTATTCATATCGGAGAGACGGATTATCATCGTAGCAGTTATTTGAGGTATAAAGATTATGATTCAACCGTACGCAAAGCGTGGGAATATTATTCGGGAAGCAGTTATACCATAAACTCTTATTCCAAACCGGTTGTGTTTCTAACAACGCTGGAAAATTATCTGGGCGATGAGGTGATGCGCCAAATTTTGCGGACCTTTTTCCAGGAGTACAAATTTAAACATCCGGTAACAAAAGATTTCATAAATGTGGCCAATAGGATTTCCGGTCAGGATCTGAACCGGTTTTTCGAGCAGGCCTTATTTACCAATCACGTTCTTGATTATAGCGTATCTTATCTATCCAGCCGCAAAGTGAAAAACAGTTATGGGTATGATTTCAACTATAAGATCGGTTCTGATTCCCTGGCAGAAAAATCGAGTGATGCCGTGATGCCCGATTCTTCAGCAAGGAGTAAAAGGGAGACCCTGCATTTTACAATAGAGAGCGATGTAACACTTAAAGTGGACAGCACGATTTCCATGCAAGGCGTCAGTCTGGATACCGTAAAATCAACTGATGAGGATACCACTTTTTATCACAGTGTCATCAAGGTGCGAAGATTGGGAGATTTTATTTTTCCCGTTGAGCTGGAACTTGTTTTTACAGATGATGATACCATTAGAGAACAATGGGATGGTAAAGACCTGTGGAAAGAATATGAATATATAAAACCGCAACAATTGATATCGGCAACCGTTGATCCCGATCGAAAAATCATACTCGATGTCAATATTACCAATAACAGCAAGATGAGGCAAGAACGTAAACTGGGTCCCCGAAAGATCGGTGCAAGATTGCTCTTTTGGATGCAGAATATATTAGAATTGCCCGCTCTTTTACATTTTTAATCCATTGATTAAACTTTTGAGGCAGACATATGGTTATCGACTGTTTGAAATCCGGATTTTATAAAGCCTGGCGACAGAAAAGAATGATCTTTTTGTTTTATGTTTTCAACCTTTTTTTCGCCTATTTGCTTTTTGCTCCTGTTTTTTTTCGTTTGAAGGCGTTTATCGGCGATAGTATGATGAGTGAAGTTCTGGCCGGAAAAATGGACATGGGGTTCTTTTTTGAATTTTTACATTACAAAGGAGACGGATTGTTCGCCCATGTGCTTATCCCCATCGTCGTCTATCTCTTTATTTCTTTGTTTCTATCCGGTGGCGCATTGACGGTTTTTGCCAGCCATAATAATAGGACGTTACAACATGCTTTTTGGGGTGGGGGAGCCCGTTATTTCGCAAGGTTTGTCAGACTCTTTTTCTGGAGCCTGATTATTCTCATCGCCTTTTTGTTCGTTCCATGGGGACTTTTTACGCTCATACAAAAAGCCGTTTGGGGTGGTGATCCCTCTCAGGTGGTTACCGTTTGGGGGTTTTTGATCAAATTGTTTGTGACCATAATACTATTGCTCGTCTATGCAATGATCGTCGATTATGCCCGTATCCGGACCGTTTTAAATGATGAGAAAAAAATGAGAATAATGGTTTATCAGTCACTTGCTTTTGTTTTTACAAATTTTGCAAAAACGTTTTCACTTTCAATTCTCCTCTTTTTAATCGGTCTGTTATGGCTGATTCTCTATAACCTGATTTCGGGTTTTCTTGCCGCTCCGGATGCTCTCGTAATCACTCTTCTGGTTTCAGCGCAACAGATTTATATGCTTGTAAGAATGTATTTAAAACTCGGCAGATATGCCGCAGAGATGGATCTATATGACTCGCTTTCATTCATCAGTTAGGTACTGTCATGAAATACTTTGTTCTTCTGATTTTAGCTATAGGATTAGGTATGGGCCAACAAACGAATCGGGAATCTGAAACGCTGCCGTTCTATATCTGTAAAAAAATTGATCGAAATCTAAAACTTGACGGCTCTCTAGGGGATAGTTTATGGCGCCTGGCGACCCCGGTCTCTATGAAGGAGACGGTGAGCGGGAAAAAAGGACGATTTGAAACGCAAGTCCGTCTTTTATATAACAACCAATATTTGTACGTGAGCTTTGAGTGCGAAGACGATTATGCATGGGGAACCCATACTCAAAGAGATGCTCCGATCTATGATGAGGAATGCGTTGAAGTTTTTCTCGATCCTGCGAGCAGCGGCTATTGTTATTTCGAGCTTAACCTGAGCCCCAAAAATGTCATCTATGATGCATTTGTTCTCACCTCCAGGACAGAACAAAGCCCCGGGGCGAAGATTATACCACTTTTTTCCTATGATATGGAGGGATTGCTAACTCAAACGCATATTAAGGGCAGGGCGGATAAACCGGGAAAAGCAAAGGGATGGACAGCCGAATATGCTATTCCGTTTTCCGAGTGTCTGGGGGCGCCCCATCTGCCACCAATATCAGGGGATATATGGCGGGTTAATTTTTACCGCATTGATTCTGTAAAGGCGGGGGGA
>CAZSOP010000348.1:0-4909 GCA_964608385.1 uncultured Cytophagia bacterium | reverse complement strand
ATGCTTATTTGACAGCGGGCGAATATACCGTCAGGCTTACCGCCACCGGTGGCGGGGGCAGCGATTCGCAAACGCGTTATATGTACATCAATGCTCTGCCCGAGGAAAGCATCGGAGATATCGAACTCTATCAGGCACAGGATTTTACTTTTATCGGCGGAGATCATACCAATCCCTATACAGATGTGAGCTTAACAGCAACCTTTAACGGCCCCGACAGCAGAAGCATTACTCTTGAAGGATTTTGGGTGGGCGATAATTTGTTTAAAGTGCGTTTTGCACCCACTGCTGTCGGGTCCTGGTTTTTTAGTGTTCAATCAAACGACCCGTTGTTGGACGGACAGACCGGTACGCTGAACTGTGTCTCCTCCTCCAGCCATGGCTTTGTCAAGGTGAACGGATACCACTATTTTTATGACGACGGGACGCCTTTTTTCCGCATGGGCGATACCTCGTGGCGTATGTACAGAAGTAAAAACGCGGATTATGACAGTCTATTCATTCCCTTTATTGATGCCCGGGCGTCTCAGGGCTTTAATTCTCTCTATGGCAGCATTGATCATATTGGAGACCCGACATTGAATGAAGGCGGATATTTGTGGCTCAACGATGAGGATAGAGACCGTCTTCAGCCTTCATTTTTCCAATATGTCGATAAACGCGTGCAGTATATGCTGTCAAAGGGTATTATGCCGGGTATAGTGTTTACCTGGGCGCAAACGTTTATCGATTATACGCAGAACCAGTTTGAACGATTTGTGCGTTATTGCATTGCCCGATATTCCGCCTATAATGTTCAGTGGATCGTTTCGGGCGAATATACCGAAGAAAGCGTGCCGTCTGAATACAGCTATCACGGTGATGTGGTTGAACAGTATGATCCCTATGAACATCCCATTTCCATTCATCCGAGCGGTGGCGAATCTAACTCGGCTCATTATGCCGAGTTTTACGGCTGGCTGGATTATATTATGCAGCAGATTCGGGTGATACCCGATTCCGTCAATGCAAAAATTATAGATGACAGAGCCTATAATATTTTGGTCGCCAATGATGAGTTTGGCTATGAAGGTCCGACAGATCCCAGCTCTCCCTATTATGCGTACAATAATCTAACCGCGGACGAGGTGCGCAAACGGGCCTGGGCTATTGTCCTTGGCGGCGGTTATTTTACCTATGGCAATAAATATACCTATACGGGCAAGGAACTCATCATCAAGCTTGATGAGCTTAACAGTCCCGGTGCACAATATATGACCTATTTGTCTGATTTTATGAACGGTGTCCAGTATTACAATATGGAACCGCATAATGAATGGGTATCGGAAGGGAATTATTGCCTCGCCAATCCGGACTCTGAATATGTGATCTACCTTCAGAATGGCGGTAGTGTTGAAGTGGATATGTCATCCGCTACTCGGGTCTTTTTCGCTTCCTGGTATGATCCCAAAACCGGCAACAGTACGGATATGGGTCATGTCTACGGCGGCAATGTATACAACCTGACCTCTCCCTATCAGAATGATACCGTACTCCATTTTGGTCGCGTTTCGGATCCCGGTGATACGACGCCGCCGAACATCAGCAATATTCGCATTATCAATATCACCCAGAACAGCGCCACAGTGACATGGAATACGGATGAACCCTCCGTAGGCCAGGTGGAATGGGGCACAGATACGAGTTATGGTAATTTGACACCGCTCACCACCGTTTTTCAGAATGCTTTTCGGGTTGATCTCGGCGGCTTGCAGGCACAGTCTGTCTATCACCTGAGGATCCTCGTCAAGGATGCCAAAGACAATCAATCCCAGTCTGTAGACCAGTGGTTTGAAACTGAAAGTCAGGCACATCAGCTCTCCTTTACCGATATTACCCAGTCATCGGGAACCAGCGGATATTCCGCCAATGGTTACGGTCACGGCGTTTCTTTTGCAGATGTGGACAAGAACAGCCGAATAGACTTGCTCGTCAGCAATGCCGTTCGGGATCTGAGTATTCCGGATCATTTATATATCAATACCGGCAGCAATCTGTTCGAGGATCAGGCTGCTTTACGGGGCACGAGCGATGCCGGTCTTACCCATGCTATTGTCAGCGCCGACTTTGATGGCGACGGAGACCTTGATCTCTTTTTTGCCAATATGCCGCTCAATGCCTCCAGTTTGGAGGGCAGAAACCGGTTGTATCAAAACCAGGGAAATGGCATCTTTACCGATATCACGGACTGGGCCGGTATTTCGACAGAAAACAACGGCACACGCGGTGCTGTGGCTTTTGATATCGAAAACGACGGCGATCTGGATATTTATGCGGTTAACTGGGGTGATGCCAATGAGCTTTATATCAACAACGGGTCGGGGCAATTTACCCGTGAGGATCGCGGTTTACAGGGTCCTGATGAGAATCCGGATGTATTCGGCCAGCAAGGGGTTACAGCGGTTGATTTTGATAATGATGGTGATATTGATGTCTATGTCAGCAGAAGACAGGAATCGACTCAGAATGCACCCAACTGGCTTTTTGTCAATGACGGTACGGGTAATTTTACAGAGCAGGCAGGCCCTCGCGGTGTAGCGGTTGGCGGCCGTACCAATGGCGCCACCTTTACCGATTTTGACAACGATGGCGATCTGGATTTGTTTGTGGTCAACTTTGCTCTCTCAGGTGGGCCTATCCCTCTTCTGGGCGTTTTCAGGAATGCCGGTGACGGAACCTTTGTAGATATGTCTGCCGATTTTGACATTTCGGTAAGCGGCTACACCGTACTCTTTGGAGATGTCGATAACGATACCGACCCGGACATGTATCTGATTAAAAACGATGAAAAGGAACCCGGTGCTACGCCCAAACTTTACCTCAACGACGAAGGCGGCGGCTTGATAGCGGGCAGTTATCCCGCTCTCGAAATGAACGCGGTTGATGCCCGTGGTGGCGGCTATGGCGACATTGATAACGATGGAGACATTGATTTCTATGTGGCCTGCAAAGATGGACAAAATTTTCTCATTCAAAATGATTTACAGACCTCGAATCATTATATCGATATCCTGTGTATTGGATCGGATAATAACTATGGCGGTTATGGGGCCAGAGTAACCCTTTATGTTGCCGGTCATCTCAATGACGACAATTATCGTCTGGGGTACCAACAGGTGGTTTCAAACTATGGCTATATCAGCCAGAACCAGACTCCGCTTCACTTCGGCCTGGGTGCGCATACGCATTGCGACATCAAGGTTGTGCTGAGCAATGGCGATGTTGTAACCTATTCCAATGTGCAGGGTGATCAGCTTTTTGAAATGCAACCGGATAATCCCTATCCGTTGAAAATTTCCACTGCTTTTTTACCCTCCGGAACTCAGGGGAATATGTATGAACAGGATTTGCATGCACACGATGGTGTTGCGCCCTATGAGTGGAATATGCAAAGCGGTTCACTGCCAACAGGTATATCGTTTGATCCCCTTCTGGCCAGGATCAGTGGCACACCGAGTGAAAGCGGTACGTTTCAGTTTAGCATTGGTGTTAAGGACAGTCAAACACCATTTGACAGTACTAGCCATACCTTTGAGCTGGTTGTCGCCGGTATCGAACCCATTCAAATTACAACCAATTCTCTTCCGTCTGCGCGGGTGAACGATACCTATTCAGCTCAATTGGAAGCAGACGGGGGCGTTGTACCCTATACGTGGTCTGTAACGAACGGAAACTTACCTGCCGGCTTGTCGCTCGATGCTGCAACCGGTGTCATTAGCGGAACGCCTTCGGTGGCGGATACGGTTGTCGTAACTTTTAAGGCTATTGATTCACAGGCCACGGCAGATGAAGATACCGCTACTTTTACTCTTAGGGTCCGACCTGAATCGCAGATTGATGAAGAGTTTGACACCAGTCTCGACAATTATGTTGTCGATATTCCAAAAGCCGGTCCCGTTTTCGATCTCAATGATCGTCCCGGATTTTTAAGGCTGGATGTGCCGTCGGGTGAGACCTATCACCACTGGACAGGGAAGGACGATGCTCCTCAACTGCGCCGGGAGCTTACTTTAGACAATTGGGAAGCAGAGACTCAACTCGAGCTCGATGCCTATACCGGAAATAAATTTATTATCGGTCTTGAAGTCTATTTTTCAGAAACCGATATATTCTATTTCGGATACAATTTTGACACCAATGTCATCAAACTCTTTCGCACGGGAGAGGGTCAATTTGCGTCACTCTATTATTACGGCGGAAACATTGTTCAGCTGCGCATACGCAAGATAAACAGCGCCTATTATTTTGAATACAAGGCCGTTTCCGAGAGCAGTTGGTCAAACGCCGTCACGCTGACGGTAACCGAGACGCCGACCGCCGTCGGTCTAATCGGCAATACCTGGTATCCGGACGTCTCTCTGGTTGCCTATTTTGATTATTTGCGGCTGGTGGAAGGCAGCTCACTGCCGAAAAAGAATATCCCCATCGCATCCGAATCGGAAGACCTGGCTTTGCCGGAATCGTTTTATGTTTACCCCAATTATCCCAATCCTTTTAATAACCGGACAAATGTGGATATCGCCATTCCGGAAGAGGGCAGGGTAACCATCGCGATTTATAATTTTATGGGCCAGGAAGTAAAGCGTCTTATCAATGGCCGAAAACCCGCGGGAATGTACAGGCTCACCTGGGATGGAAGCGATGATATGGGACGGCCCTGTGGCAGCGGTGTCTATTTGTTACGCGCTCTTTTCAGTACTGACAGCGAAATTCAACGGACGGTGAGAAAATTGACGCTGCTGAAATAATTTTCAAAAATCAAGAATTGTGCTTGACAATCTGTAAGAAAAATAATATATATATATAATTAGGGACCTGACCAATCAGGCAATCGGGGAACATGAGTATTGAGGGGAGAGGCACAAAGGAA
>CAZSOP010000347.1:0-4921 GCA_964608385.1 uncultured Cytophagia bacterium | reverse complement strand
TCAGCGCTCTTGGCGAGCTTGGCGGTTTTGGGTACGCATTAACCGGATGATCCCTGTTTGTGCCCAAGAACCCTTTAAATCATATTGTTAATATGCAAAAAGGGCTTTTAACGGATTTTATCTCGCGCTTAAATCCTATAGGAAAACCAGAAACTCGGATCGAATATTTTTTTCTTCACGTGTCTCGGCGGTTCGATTACTGCAGAGCATAACAGGGCTGCACTGCTGTAATGCACAAAAAGGATCAAGCGCTATGATGGTTTTGTTTTCTCGTCTGTAGCCGCCTCCGGATCGTTATTTTTCTTTTCATACCACGATATGACTGTTTCCAGATATCTCGATTTCATCTGCTTGCTCGCCAGCGCCTGTTTGATCGGAGGCAGCTTCAAAATCACCCCGAACACCGCCGCCAGGGCGCGGTGGCTGAAGAGAACGCGATTATCGAACAATAAATGCTGCAGCTTGCCACGCTCGATGGCCATAACCACGGCGCGATGCGCACCATTCAGCGGTGTGATGACTCGTTTTTCCCGGCTTTTCAGAGAAATGGCATTTTTGCTGCAATTTCGCACACAGACGCCGCACCCCAGACAATACTCCTCGTTCAAGCGGGCAATCTTTCGTTTTGGACGGGAAGGATCATTGGCCGAAACCAGGGTCAGGGCTTCAACCGGACAAATTTCGACGCATTTGCCGCATCCGGTACAGGCTTTCTCATCGATGACAGGTAAAAAGTTAGTGGTATGAACAGGATTGAGAATGGCAAAGCGCCGTGCAGCAATCATGGCTTCACAGCAACAACCGCAACAGTTGCAGATAAAGTTGACATCTCGGCGCACGTTCTCGCCAAACTGAACCAGATTGTGGTCATACGCCTGCTGCAATAAATCCATTCCCTCTTCCTTATCAACCAGCCTGGCGTGGCCGTATTTGCTCAGCGACGCAGCAGAACCGCCAAAAGTCATACAGATATCCAGCGGCGCATTGCAGGCTCTGTTCAGATGCTGCATTTTATGCCGGCAATAACACAATCCCACAGCGCGGTGGCTGGCGGTTTTGATGACCTCGCCGGCGCGCTCGTAATCGAGAACATGCAGGGCATTCTCATCAGACAGTGCGGGTTCATGCACAAAAGTCCGGCCCAGCTGTGTTTCGCCATCGGTAAAGAGAGCACGGATAAACTCCTCTTCTTCGGTGATATACTGATAAAAGAGCTCGCTCAGCGCTTTCTGATCCAGATCTTTGCGAATTCGCATCAGGGAAAATTCAAAAAAACCGGCCATTGGCGGCGGTAAAACGTAACGCGATTCTCCATTCTGATCGACATCGACGAGAAGAGCGCGACCGGACAGTTCATCGAGTATCTTCTTCGCTCTTGTTTCATCCAGCTTCCAGATTCGCGCCGCTTTATTTACCGTAAAAGGCTTGAACGGGAGCTGCGCCACCAGCGCCGCTTCTTTTTCATTAAACAACACCTTTAATATTTGAAATAAAAGCTTTGACGGGGGCGCCCCTTGCGGAAAACGGTTGAGCCGTTGCACCAGCTGAGAATATCCCTGCTTTAAAGTGTGGTGTGCCATAATTCTCCAATCGCTTCGCTACAAATTGAGAACGTTGCAGGCGTTTTTAACATTTGCATGTTCTCAGCAAATAAACACCGCTTACTGACAATATAAAGAAAGCGTGTCTTAATCAACAGCAATTTTAGCAAGAATTTTCATCTATCGAAAAATGTGGATACCGTCCCGGGCCACCATCGTATGGCCCGATATCTTTTCTTCTACAAAAGCTCCAGGCTATCAATTTCGCTCCTTTTCACCGATAAATTTAAAAATCAGGCTGCAGCAAGTCACCGCGCCTTCGGCTTTGGCCAGTTCTGAAAAATCCACAGTTCTGACCTTGATACCGGCATCTCGTAATTTCTTCAGCGTTTTCGGATAGGCAGAAGGATAGAGGACAAATTCAGTCAGAAAAAGCGCATTGGCAGCAAAGGGTTCGCTTTTATCCACGGTTATGTGATCAAAGTGAAAGGCTGCAGGGTTGACCCAGTCGGGATTTATCAACAGTTTGTTCCCGGAAATCAGAGTCACCGCTGTTTTCAAATGCAGACAACCGCCAAAGGGAATCGCAGAAACCGTATAGCCGAACGGATTAAGGATCTTTTGCAATTGGCTGACGGCATGGCGATTCGTCCGGTTCGATAATCCAACATAGACATGCTTACCAACAGACAACACATCCCCTCCATCCAGAGTTGCCGGGGCCTGAATAAAGCAGAGACGTCGATAGGGAGACAACACCTCTTTAATAGTCTCGATTTCTGGCCGGCGCGATAGCGCACCGGGACGGGTAATAATCGCAGTCTCATTAAAAACCAGCGCCGTGTCTTCGACAAAACAAGAGTCCGGCAGGTGCGGCAGCTCGGGCAATCTCAACAGACAAACTCCCGCTTCGCTGAGAATCTCTTCATAGCGGTTGTGCTGCTCGATCGCTTTTTTCACATCGATGAATTGACGTTGCAGCTGTTCCAGTTCACAATGTTCGATGGAACGGCTCACCATTCGGGTGATCGCCATTCGTTGCATATTCCCTCCTGAAAATTATTCTTCCGGTATCTCCATGACAATGCGAAACCCCAGACTGTAATGAAAATCAGAAGAAAACACTATTTTCCCGGAACTTTGTATATACGCAGACCCGAAACACAACCCTGTGTCAGCTCTTCAAAATCCTCGAGAAATGGAAAGCGTGCCGGCGACAACCAAACAAAAAAATAATCGATACCATATTTATAGAGATCGGCATAAACATCCTGTGGTGTAAACGGCTTTTTTACCCTGCCGAAATAACGGCAGTCCAGGTAAAAGGCGGTAAAAAAGGTTTTTTGATAACGCGTGTCTGAGGCGATATCGCCATCGAGTTCAACGCAGGCGTCAATTTTTTGAGAAAAGTCGTATAGCGCTTTGCCCTTGTACCGATCTTTCCACAGATTGCGCGCCGGAGCGAATACAAAGCTCAGGGCAATCAGGTAAAGCAGTCCATATTTAAACACAGGTGACACACCACTTTTTCTGAAAAGCAATGTCATCAAATGACCGGTTATGAGCACCCCGATAACAAATACCACCCATAGGAAGCGTTCCCGAATGACAAGTAGAGTATACCCCATGGCAAAAATAGCCGGACTGACAATCCACAACAACCGATAAACATGGATTTTACCCAACGGAAATAGATAGAGAATCACATAAAGGGCAAAGGCGATTGCAAAAACGGGTGTAAAGATCGTATAATAGGGCGCCCAGAGTCCGGAAATAATTTTTAATGTGCCGTAATTTCTTTGCAAAATTTTATAAACGCTGTATTTAAACAATTCGGGTGAATCAAAAGGGCTCCATTCGATGTGGGACAAATAAAAATGATCTTCACCGATGGCGACAGCGGTGGCATTGGGCGGTTCGATAAATCCCATGCGATGTGCGTGAAAACCATCGAATCCCGGATAATTAATCGTCTGGTTAAATTGAGCTGCTGTACCGATGATCAATTTATCGTATTTTTTGCTGATGATAGAAATCCATGTTCCGCTGATGATGAAGAAGAGCAAAAACCCGGTTGCGGTGTGTTTAAGCACTTTGTCGCGTCTTTCGGGTTCTTTAAAATAATAATAGAGATTCATGAGGATAAAATGAACCAGAAAAAAGGGAAATCCATAAGCTTTGGAAAGGTAGAGCAATCCGCCTATTATCCCGCACATCGCCCCGCGATAGCGCTTTTGACTATAGTGTTCATCGAATACAAGGTAGAAATAAAAGAGCAAGGTGGTCAACAAGACCAGGTCAGCGGTAATAAAGGCAAAACTGAAGAAAAGGAGGGCCGGCACGGTAGCGACAAAAAATACATTTCGGATGGTCTGGTTTATGTCGAAGCGATAGCTCAGCAACCGGGTTGCGATCAATGTTGCCGACCCGAAGAGCAAAAGAACGAGTTTAGCTGCAACCAGAGAATCGATTCCAAGTCGAATAAACAAGCTCATGACCCAGATATAAAGCGGTCCCCAATAGCCATTGATTGCATCCTGCAAATCGCCGCGGCTGTATTTTTCCGCAATAGAGATATAGGAAACACCATCAGGATTGATGTGATATTGATAAACCGGAATCAGAACCAATCCAATCGAAAAATAGATCGCAATCGTGACAAAAAACAATTTATCCTTGTATAACCGGTAGCGTTCTCGGTTATTCTCCATTTCGCTCGCCCCCGGTTTTATTCTGAAAAATGCGATAGGTAACGATTCCCCATTTGTCAAGACGGAACATCAGGGCGGTTTTGAGAACACCAAAACCGTATTTTACACTTTTCATGAAATTAATGGAAGATGCCTGGGGAAAATATTTGGTCGGACAAGAAACTTCACCAACTGAATAGCCGAAATAGATCGCCTGGGCGATCATTTCATTATCAAAAACAAAATCATTGGAATTTTTTTCCAAAAAAAGTTCACTCAACAATTCACGTGAAAATGCACGATAGCCGCTATGATATTCAGAAATCTTTTGATGCAGCAGAATATTTTCAATAAGGGTAAGAAACCGGTTGGCAACATATTTATACAGGGGCATACCGTTTCTCAAGGAATCGCCGGAGATGATACGCGAGCCCAGTACCATTTGATATTGTCCGATAGCAACGAGGGATGCCATGGCACCGATGATTTTGGGTGAATATTGATAATCGGGGTGTAACATTATCACCACATCCGCCCCAGCCTTGAGCGCCTCGTTGTAACAGGTTTTTTGATTGCCGCCATAACCGAGATTATTCTCATGAATAATAAGCTTTAATGTCAACTTGTTGGCAACTCTGACGGTCTCATCGGTGCTGGCGTCGTCGACCAATATGACATCGTCGACGACAT
>CAZSOP010000346.1:0-4933 GCA_964608385.1 uncultured Cytophagia bacterium | reverse complement strand
GCCAGCCCGAGTCCGGCGAGCACCAGCCCCCACAGCAGCAGATGCCGCCGGCTGACGAACCGGCCCGGCCGCGCGTCGCGTTGTGGAGGTTGCGGTGTAGAATAAGCATGTATCATAAGTATGAAATATATTCAGCCCCACGCTCGCCGTCAACATTTTTCAGAAAAAAACAAAAAAATTCTTGACAGGAATCAACATATTTGTTTATCGGTAAACATAAGCATTAAATATAACGTAATGTTGCTCGAAACACAAGGATAGCAGCATGGCTCGCATTAAAGACATTGCCGAAAAGGTTGGGATTTCTAACACAGCCGTTTCTAAATATTTACGCGATCCGGACACGAAACATGTCGGCGAGGCTATTAAAGCCAAAATTGATCAGGCAATCCTGGAACTCAACTATAAGCGCAATGTGATTGCCCAGAGCCTGTCGTCGCAAAAAAGTCACATTATCAGCATTCTTATTCCCTACAATGCCCCGTTTTCACGGAGTACCTTTCTGAATGAAATGCTCGCCGGGCTGGAATCAGTCTTTCTGAATAATGACTATCATATCATCTTCCTAGCGACCAAAGGCGAGGATTCGCCCACCATGGTCAAGAATCAGATCGAAAAGGGCTATGGGTTTGACGGCGCGGTGTTGTTCAGCAGCCGTTACTGCACGATGGCCGACCTGGAGAGCAATGTCCGGGAATTGCTGAAAACTGAGTTTCCGTTTGTGGTCGTCAATAGCCCCAACCTGGATTTCGACATCAATCAGGTCGTATTTACGACCCCGGAAGCGAGCAGCGCGCCCAATTTTTTGCTCGGCCAGGGGCACCGGCGCATCGTGCTGATGGCCGGCCGGGAGCAGGGTCTGAGCAGTACCGAGGAACTGCGGATGTATCGCCGTGATTATCAGCGGCACGGGCTGACAGTGGATGACGAGTTGATCCTGTACGGCGACTATGAACGCGGCGCCGCCCGCGGGGCCATGCTGCAGTTTCTGCAAAAGGGCATCGTTTTCAGCGCGGTCTATTGCATTTCAGATACGATGGCCCTGGGCGTCTACGAGGCCCTCAGAGAATATGGTCTGCGCATCCCGGACGATGTATCAGTTGTCGGCAAACATGATTCGTTCTTTGCCGGATTTCTGAATCCGCCGCTGACAACGGTGCGTGTCAAAATTTTCGAGGTGGGGGCGAAAGCGGCTGACATCTTACTCCACACGATTCAGCACGGCGGCGCGCCTCGCAAAATCGTGCTCGACAACGAATTAATTCTGCGGGCCTCGACCCGGGTGTGGCGGGAATGAGCCTGCTGAGGAGGTGAAGGCCGCGGGTACAAAAATTGGTTCAGATGGCAGCAACAAGATGAGTCGCGTTACACAACTATCGAAATAGCGTTTTGACGCGCGAAACCTCAGTTTCGCACTACATTTTCAAAGGAGCTACCATGAGCAGGCTGCTCGTCCGGCATGATGAAACCGATGGCAGTAATCCTTGCTTATGTGGAATCCTTGTAGTTTTAGAGGAGGATTTTGGTTATGAGTACCACGATGAAAGGTTTTAAGGGACTGGCAGTCTGTATGTTGATCGTTTTACTGGCCGGGGTGTTAGTGGCTCCCACGGCGCAGGCCAAAACCAAACTGACCTGGTGGCATCTGTGGGGCGGGTCGCGGGCTGAATTGATTGACAAATTAGTGGCTGACTATCAGAAGACTCACCCGGATGTTGAATTTGAAATCACGTTCACGCCGCCTAATGAATTGCAGAAAAAGGTGATGCAAGCGGCCGGGACCGGCACACTGCCGGATGTAGTCGAAATTCATACCGGCTGGTATCCGATGCTTCAGCCGCAGGTTACACTGCTGCCGCTCAATGACTATCTGAAGCAAGACGGCATCGTGTTGGAAGATATCCTGGTCGAGGCCGAAGCCAAGCGGTCGTATTATAACGACACGGTTTACAGCTTGCCGAACGTCAACGCCGGGGCGCAGGGGTTATTCTTTTACAACAAAGGATTACTGGAACAGGTCGGTTTAGACCCGGAGCAGGATGCACCGACTAATTGGGAGGAATTCACGCAGGTGAGCAAAACCCTGGTTGAAAAGCTGAATACTGGCGACCAGCTCGAAGTAATCGCCTGGGATCCGCATCAGATGGCCGGGCAGCCGGCAATCGTCGTCTTTAGCTGGGGCGCGGGACATCCGACCGTCTCGGACAATGGCAAAACCTCGCTCCTGAATACCCCGGGCGTGATCGAAACCGCACAAAAATTCGATCAATACATTGAAGAAGTCTACGGCAAATTCGGCGGTTATCAAGCGATTTTGGAATGGAACAGCCGTGTAGCCGGAGCCGACACGGGCGCGGCTCAGGTGCAGGCCTTTATCAAGGAAAAACAAGCCTTCTATGTGTCCGGCTCATGGACAATCGGACAGGTCAAAAGTGGCAACCCCGATATGAGTTTCGGCATTCTACCGGTGCCCGGGTTTACCGGTCAACATGGCGGCACGGCCAAGCACGGCTGGTCGTATGCGATCAGCAAACAGACCGACAATGCTGACGCGGCCTGGGAATTTCTGAAGTTCATCACGATTGATCCGGCCGGCAACGGGGAATTCTGTAAGGCGCAGAACCGGCCGTCGCCGATTATTTCCGTCAATAACGATCCGCACTATCAGGAAGTCGGTGATATGTGGAACAACCTGGTCGCCTCTATGAATCAGGACATCGTACCGCCGACCGACATCAACCAGGACATCCTGAAACCATGGCTGCGCGATATTCCCGCCCGCCGGGTGGCCGGTGAATCCATCGAAGCGATCATGGAGGATGTGCATTTGATGTACCAGGATTTCCTGGATGACCTCTATCAATAAACGCGGCTCGGCGGAGGCCGCCGGTTCAGGCGACCTCCGCCCCAAGCAGCGGGCGTTTCTGTCTTTTCACCATGACACCCAAATATCGCAAAACCCAATATTCGACCGTTGTTTTCTTTTTGCTGCCCTGGCTGGTCTCGCTGATCGTGCTCTGGTATGGGCCGATTCTCTACACCGTCGTGCTGAGTTTCATGAAATACAGGCTGATCGGCGGGGGGCGCTTTATCGGCTTCAAAAACTACGTCAACGTGTTTCACGACCGCTTTTTTTGGCTGGGGTTGCGCAATACGTTTACTTTTATCGCGCTGTATGTACCGCTGAATTTCGTGGCCGGGCTGTTCACTGCATATCTGGTCAATCTGGACATCAAGGGCAAAGCGGTCTGGCGGGCGATCATCTATCTGCCGGCCGTGCTGCCCGCGATTGCAGTTCTGGTACTGGGCAAATTCATCTTTTATCCGAACGGCCTCGTGAATTCATTCATCGAGCTCTTCGGCGTCAAAGGCCCGTTGTGGCTCGCTAATCCGCGCCTGATTATCCTCACGTCCGTGTTGCTGATGGTCTGGCAGTGCGGCACAGCCATGGTGATCTATCTGGGCGCGTTGCAGGGCGTGCCGACCGTGTATTACGAAGCCGCCGCGATTGACGGCCTCGGCCGGCTCGGCCAGTTTTTCCGGATCACGCTGCCGCTGATTTCACCGACGATCTTTTTTCGGATGATCGTGGATCTGATCTTCGGCCTGATGATCTTTATCCCGGCGTTAGTGCTGCCCGAAGGCAACGTGCCCGGCGGCCCGGGCAATGCCTCGCGCTTTTACGCGCTGCACCTGTACGAAAAGGCGTTCCAACGCTTCAACCTGGGCGAAGCCTCATGTCTGGCCACGATCTTAATTATTGTCAGTTTCCTGATTACCTTCCTCATTATGCGCCTGAGCGAACGCTTTGTTCACTATGAAGTCTAAATGATGTTTTGAAGCGACTACAAGAATGAAGAATAAGCAAGAATTCGCTGGCTTTTACTGAATCACAGTGATTTTCACCAGGCAAAAGCCAAAGAAGATTACCAATATGTCTACAACAACCAAGGCATCGCGCGCGGCCCTTGTGTCGCACCTGCTCATTATCGCGGTCGGCCTGATGTTTGTGCTACCGTTTGTGTATCTACTGTCCACCGCGCTCAAGGATGTGGGCCAACTGCTGAATCAGCCCCGGGCATTTTTTCCGCTGCCGCTGCACCCGGAGAATTTTGTCCATGTGTTTCAGGAATACGATATTCTGAAATATTTTCGGAATACCTTCATCGTCGTGGCGTGCTGCATCGCCGGCAATGTCATGGTCAGCACCCTGGCCGGCTATACACTCAGCCGCATGTATTTTCGCGGCCGCGAGACGCTCTTCATCCTGACGCTGTCGTGCATGTTCATGCCGCTGTTTCTGCTGATTATTCCGCGTTTTTTGATTTTTCAAAAACTCGGGGTGTTAAACTCGCTGCTGCCGCTGATCATTCCGGGCGCGCTGGGGTCGCCGTTCTGCATCTTTCTGACGCGCCAATTCATGCGCGGCATCCCGATGGACTTGAGCGACGCGGCCCGGATTGACGGCTGTAACGAGTGGAATATCTACTGGCGCATCATCATGCCGCTTGCCACGCCGCTGATTATTACGATCATTATTTTCACGATTCAGTGGCGTTGGAACGACTTTATCGAGCCATTGATTTATCTGCAAAACGAAAAGCACTATACGGTCACGATGGGCCTGTACACGATTTTGGGGCAAAGCGCGGAGGAGATCAACATCCATTATGTGATGACCTTCCTGATTCTGTCCATCCTGCCGATCATGCTGATTTTCATGGCTGCGCAACGCTATTTTGTGGAAGGCGTCGCCCACACCGGGCTGAAGGGCTAAGGTAAAAAACGCCCGGGACGCACAATCTGGGATTTTACAGGCGGGGCAAAGGAAAAGGGGAGAGCATACGTAGGAAATCGCTTTTGTAAAGTCTGTTTGGTAAATACCTTCACAAATAAATATTTTATGAATACATTATAGATATTTATAGATATT
>CAZSOP010000345.1:0-4944 GCA_964608385.1 uncultured Cytophagia bacterium | reverse complement strand
TGGTGCCAGGCCCGCCCATGGTCATGACAAACACCAGATCAAACATTTTAATAATATCAATGCCGCGCACAAGCAGGGCTACCAGAATAATCGGCTGCATGAGCGGTAATTTGATATGCACCAGGATCTGAAACCGATTGGCGCCATCAATGCTGGCGGATTCGATCGGAGCTTGCGAGACGCTGGCTAAGCCTGATAAGAAAATCAGAAACATAAACGGCGTCCATTCCCAGATATCCGTAAAGATCACCGCGCCTAACGCAAAACGCGTATCGGTCAGCCAGGCGATACCGGGAATCTCGAACACGCTGAGAAAATAATTGACCAGCCCTAATTCGTAGTTAAACAGCAGCCGCCACATCATGCCGACAGCCACCGGCGAGATGATCATGGGCAGGAGAATAAATGGACGTAACACTCGGATTAACCCCCGATAGGGCGAGGACCTGTGGTGCAGAAAAAAGGAAGCGACCAGAAAGCCCAGCACAAATTCGATTGATAAGGAAGTGACTAAGAAGATGGCAGTATTCTTGAAACTGATCCAAAAGTACGGATCGGTAATGGCCCGGCAAAAATTGCCCAGCCCGGCCCATGTCATCGTCTCGCGCGGCGCCCCGAAATCCCAATGGTGCAGCGACAGATAAATACTATAGACCAGGGGGTACGCTGTAAAAAGCAGGAGAATGGCGAGTGCCGGCGCGAGGAACAGATTGCGTGATGTTTTGTCGCGTTCCATGTGTTGTTATGTGACCTGATCGGCAGGGGAAAGAGGCGGAGTGGGACGCAACCACTCCGCTGCTAGCGGCTTACTTCTTAATAATACCCGGCCGCATCCATAATCTTCGTAATTTCCTCATCAGCTTTCTGCAGCGCTTCTTCCGGGGTTTTGACGCCGCTCAGGGCTTCTGAGAGGTACAGTCCTAACACATCCTGAATTTTGGAGATTTCCGGGATGCGGGGCCGAAAATCCGGGTTCGCTTTCTCCAGATTGTCCAGCACCACATCAAACGGGTAATCCGGCATCGCAGCCTTGGCCTCTTCGCTGGCAAACGTACTCTTCAAGATGGGATCCCGCCCGGCTTTAAAAGCCTCAATCGCGTTCACTTTATTTGACTGATACTGAAGCAGTTTCCAGGCCAGCTCTTTGTTTTCAGACGCTTTGGCAATGCCTAAGCTCCAGCCGGCCAGCACCGTCATATCCTTCTGTTCATGCGGAAATGAGGCATAGGCGACTTTCCCGACGATTTTCTCGCCGGCTGTAGGATTTTCAATGATCCCCGGCACATTGGCATCCTGGTAGATCGCGGCCTTCTCCTGCTGGAACGAGGTCAGCATTTCTCCGAACGTATAGCTTCCCACATCCGGCGGGGCGTATTGGGCAAGCTCAAGCAGGAACTCCAACGATTTGATCCCGTTTTCACTGCTGAGCTGCGGGCGCCACTGTTCATCAAAGAACTCGCCGCCAAAGGGATAAAAGTACTGAAGCCAGGTATAGTCAATGGGATGCCCTTTCCGGCCTCGGAACACAATCCCTGAATGATCAGCAGTCGTAAGCTTTTTGGCGGTCTCCAGCAATTCCTCCATTGTCTCCGGAGCTTTCTCAATGCCGGCCTCTGCAAACATCTCCGTATTATAGGCCAGAAAGTTGGAATGTCCGCCCAGTGGAATCGTCCAGAGCTTCTCATTATACGTTGACAGCCCCTGGACGTACGACGTGATGATATTGTCCAATTCCCAGTTCGGATCCTTCAAATCCTCCCGACTGAGGTACGGGTCTAGTTGTTCCAGAATACCGTTACGAACAAACTCACTGAGCCAGACCACATCTACGACAATGATATCGTAATCACTCGTAGCAGGGGTGATGCGGGTTTTAATCTGGTCATACAAGTTGCGTTCAGCAATCTTATCAACCACGATCTTACACCCGGTCTCTGCCTCAAAATCGTCGAACAACACCTCTATCGAACCAAACCAAAAGTGTTCAGCAGCCAGGATATACAACTCTGTTCCTTCATAGGGTTTATCCGCTGCTTCAGCGTGTTCAACTGAACCAAATGCTGTGAAAACAAGCATCCCCGCAACACACAGAAACGCCGCCAGACCCAATCCGTTCTTTTTCATACCATCCTCCTTCGGTTGATTTGAGAAGAGCATGCCCTTCTCAAAATGTTAGCCCCCGGTGTGTTAACCTCACCATGGCCTTATCAGGCCCTCATCAAGAAACGTGGTTACGGAACCACTACCCCAAGATTGTTTTTTTTGATTCTATCACGCCCCTTTCGGTATTTAAGCAAATTCAGATAGCTTGTATTGATTTGTCAAGCAAAATTTACCTGAAACTCGCAAAAAATTTAAGAAACATGCAAAATAATGCAAATACTATTGACAAAAACGGTCTGATATCATCTACTGGTTTACAGATGATAATGGCGGACGCGCCAGTGTAAGGAGAGGAGAGAGCGGGATGTTCATCGAAGAACGCTTAGAAAAAATTATCGAACTGCTCCAACACCAAAAACGCTTGACCGTTGAAGAAGCGGCTGACCTCTGTCAGGTTTCAGTTGACACCATCCGACGAGATTTTAAAAAACTGACCGAACGAGGCCAGGTCACCCGCACGCATGGCGGCATTCTGGTCAAAGACGATTTCGCCTATGATTCGAGCACTATTGAACGCCAGGTGCGCAATATTGCCGTCAAGAAGGCCATCGCTCGGAAAGCGGCAACCTTTGTTGAATATGCTGAAACCATTGCCATAGACGCCGGCACAACGACGTTTCAAATGATCGAACACTTGACAGCGCATGACCACCTCACCGTCTTAACCTACGGCCTGGACATCGCCAATGAAACCATCAAATGCCCCAATATCGCCACGATCATCGCCGGCGGGATGATCCGCAGAAAAACCGCGAGCGTGATTGGGCCGGAAGCGCTCGCGATGATCAAAAAAATGCACGTCAGCACCTTATTTCTGGGCGCCAATGCCGTCAATATTACCACCGGCCTGATGACGCCAAACAGCATGGAAGCCGAAATCAAAAAGGCCCTCATTGATATTTCAGATCACGTGATCCTGCTGGCAGATTCATCAAAAATAAACAAGCAGGCCTTAGTCTCATTCAGCCCGCTCGACCGCGTGTCGGTCTTTATCACTGATACGCAGGCTGCCCCCTCGTTTCTGGATGACGTTGACAAAATGGGCGTCGAAATGGTTCTGGTAGAGCCCTGACGGCTGCAAGAATAACAACAACACGGAGCAAAACCCATGGCCTATATTCTCGGGGTAGATATTGGCACCCAAGGCATAAAAGGCGTACTACTGGATGAACAATTGCAGATCGTGGCGCGGGCGTACCGTGAACACGAATACTTGCAGCCCCGGCCGACCTGGTTTGAGCATGATGGCGAAGCTACGTGGTGGGCGGGCTTTACAGACATTGTGCACCAATTACGGGCAATACGGTCATTTGCTCCCACCGACATTCTCGGGGTTGGCTGCAGCGGCGTGACGCCCTGCCTGCTGCCGACTGATCAGGCCGGCAAACCGCTCAGAAATGCCATCCTCTACGGCATTGACACCCGCTCAACTGCTGAAGTGGAAGAACTCACCCGGCAATTAGGAGCGGAACATGTCCTGGAATTAACCAGGATGTCCCTGTCGAACCAATTTGTCGGCCCCAAAATCATCTGGTATAAAAAGCACGAACCTGACAGGTTCAAACGGACGAAAAAAATTTTTACGACCACCAATTATATCATTTATAAATTAACCGGAAATTGCGTGCTCGATCATGCGCAGGCCGCTCTGTTCAGCCCGTTTTATCAGTATGACCAACAGACCTGGAATGAGGGCCTTTGCGAGCGGCTTGGCATCCCGCTCACGTTGTTCCCCGAGCTCAAGCAGTCATACGAGATTGCCGGCGTCGTCACCCCAAAAGCGGCCGAGGCAACCGGCTTGTCTCCCCAGACCCCGGTTATCGTCGGAACCTGTGATTCGCTGGCAGAAGCCGTCAGTACCGGCGGATTCGGCAAAGGAGAAGTTACCCTGATTTATGGTACCACCGGCTTAATCGTCATGACTACCGAACGCAGTCCGGCCGCGAAAGAATTGTGGATCCTGCCCCATCCGGTGTTACAGAACTCCTATATGGCGGCCGGCGGCACAGCGACAACCGGCGCGTTGACCAAATGGTTCCGCGATAATTTCGGCGACGTCGAGAAACGGATGCAGCACCGCAACAAAGTGAACGCCTATACCTTGCTCGGAGAACAAGCTCAGGCGATTCCGCCCGGTTCGGACGGGCTGCTCGTGCTGCCGTACTTTTGCGGAGAGCGGACTCCGCTAAACGACCCGTTAGCCCGCGGCGTCATCATGGGGCTGACGGTTTCGCATTCGCGCGCGCATCTCTATCGTGCCTTATTAGAGGGAGCAGCCTATAGTTTCCAGCACCATTTTGACGTGTTCCGCCGCTACGGATTTCAAATTTCAAAAGTGTTCGCCTGCGGAGGAGGCGCAAAATGTCCGGTATGGCCGCAAATCGTGACCGATGTCCTGGGTTACGATCAAGTGTTGCTCCAAGCTCCGTTAGGCTCTGAGATTGGGTCAGCCTATCTGGTAGCACAAGCGTTAGGACTCATAGACAATATCCAGGCTCATATCATCCGCGCGAGTGGAAAACGCCTGCAAACCACCACCGTCAACAGGCGCAACCATGCATTGTATCAGGAATATTACCGCGTGTATCGCACCCTCTACGGCAATATTCAACACGATATGCACACCCTGGCCCGAATCGCGGAACGCCATAGCGGCTGAGGAGAACCCCGCCTATCCGGCCAAGGGATAGTGTCCATATTTGCGGCCGGCGTCAAACAACGCCACAACGTTTTCCGGCGGCACATCCACCTGCAGATGGTTGGCCGAGGTCAGGATGTATC
>CAZSOP010000344.1:0-4971 GCA_964608385.1 uncultured Cytophagia bacterium | reverse complement strand
TCTTGGCGTTTTCTCAGCGGTAAAAAAAGTACTCATTATTCGGAAGAACCAAAAAATATTCCCGTCCGGCAGCGCAGCAAAGTAAATACAATTCTAATAAAAATCCGCTTATCCTCGCCGGACTAAAGTCCGGATTATATTGGGGCCCTGGAAACCACGCGCTAAAGCGCGTGGCTATGAAAAAAATAATCTCGGGGGTTGTATCAAAAATATTTATAGTACTATTTTTTAGAGGTCTCTTAACTATACAAAACCGTAGAGACCACAAAGGGATCGTTAAGACTTTTATTTAATTACTTGATTTGATTTAGAGAAAAGTTTTTATCAGGGTAAAATCAAAACAACAAAGATAACAAATTTATAAATAATATATTATTAATATTTTATGATATTTTTACCATTTTCATCTCTTTAAATCATTCTGTTTTTCTCAGCGTTCCTCAGCGTTCTCGGCGGTTTTAATTGGCCTTGAACAAGTGATAACTCACATTCTTGCACAGCATTTGATATCATTGGATTATCAAATCTTTTTATCAACCCTTTTGATGTAACCCCTGGCTCAGGGCGGTTTTGCCGCTGAATCATGTAGAGTCAGCAAGGAAACCAAACCATTTTGACCTGCTAATATGATCGAATTGGGGTTCAAGTTGGGCTCGGTGTATTCAAACACTCGGGGATGCGCTATCGAGCAACACCCGGGGGTTGAATTTGATCGTCCGGAAATCGTTTCCCGAAACATTAAATATTTCAGGCCCTCTGACCCTTGCTGTTATCGCTTGTAAAAATGACCAAAATTGTCTATCCTGTCAAAAGAAAAAAACATTCCCGCCTTGCAGCGCAGTGAAGACAAAACGGCTTTAGTTCTTTTTTACCTGCTTGCCAGCTCTTCTAACAACACAGAAGATCACCCTGTAGCCCTACCTTCTTTTGGCCCCCTCAACCCTGTAGCCCATTTTTCCAGCTCTACTTACCAAACCAGGGTCAACCTATACTTTTTACACTCACTAACAATGTTACAAACCACGCACCGCAGGGGCAGAGCCTCCTGCGCTGAGACTGGGAGAATGGGGTTTTAGTGAATTCTTCATTTTCCCCTTGCCAGGGGTGTGCTTCCCTGGTGTTTGATCATTCAGCCTTATTCTCGACATAATCAAACGAAATTTCCTCGCAATCGGCAAGGTGACGAATCACCATATAATTGAGTTTTGCAACCTGTCCCAGAGTCGTTACGTCAAGCGTGTCATAGGTATCATCCGGTGAATGGTACGTCGGAGGGCCACCCATGCAATACATAAATAATGAGGGAATGCCCTTGTCGTAAAAATGCCAGTGATCGGAATTTTTCGACATCCAGCGCCGCTTGACCTCCATAAACCCGAGTTTTTCAGCATAGCCCTGGTACAACTCGGCAAATGCGGGATAAGAATGTCCTCCAACCAGCATAAAACCCTGATCACCCGCTCCGACCATATCGAGATTAATCATGGCCCTGGTTTTTTCGATCGGCAGCAGGGGATGGTCGGTATAGTATTTTGCACCCAATAAACCGGCTTCTTCGCCGCTGAAGGCGATGAACAAAATCGAACGTTTGGGTCTCTCGGCATGACGTGCAAACACCTCAGCCAGATGGGTAATAACCGCGCTGCCGGAGGCATTGTCATTGGCACCGGGGAAAATAACATGTCCCAATTTGCCCACATGATCGAGATGTGCTCCAACAACGATATATTCATCTTTGAGGTCGGCATCCCGGCCGTTCAACAGGCCGACGACATTCATGGTCTGAAGGGAATCTACATAGTGACTGTTGATGGTTATCTGAGCCCGATTGTTGAGGGGAACAGCTACAGGTGCTTTTATGGTTTTGATGGAATCGATAATGCCCTGTGCGGTTATATGCTTTGTTTTGAAAAGAGAATCGAGAATACATTGACGCAATGAAACGGCGGGGATGGTCCGCTTTGTCGAGATGCCGCCGATCGGTTTTTGACATAAATGGATAAACCCGGCGGCGCCGGCATTTTCCGCATGTTTTAATTTGTTGCGCGAGCGACCGGCACGGCCGAAATTGCGGCCCTCTATTTGCGGCGTGCCGTTGAGAGCAATAACGATTTTGCCGGTAACATCGACTTGTTCATAATCATTCCACTGACTGTCCGGAGAGACAATCCCATAGCCGGCAAAAACAAGCGGCTTTGTGATATGCGCCCGTGTGGAGGAAGCAAAAGGCAAATAGTCGTCAGAAAATTTAAAATATTGCCAGTGATCCGGATCATATTCCAGGGCAAATGCACAGCGCTGATCGATAAAGTTGCGGGAAACATAAAAATTCTGATAAAAAGTCGAATCGGTACCCGGCGGTGGCATCAGACCGGCATCCAGAAAGCGTTCTGAAACATATTTTGCGGCGTAACAATATCCCTGAGCCCCGGTTCCCCGGCCCTCCAGCGTGTAGTCGGTGAGATATTGAACATGTTCCAGACAGCGCTCACCATCAATAGTCTTCAAAACACGCTCATCAAGGTCCAGTAGGGATTGTGCAAAAAGCGAAAACGGTAACGTAAACAGAAGCGATATAATTAATTTTTTCATTACTGATCCTCTGTATAATGATTTTGTACTTTTATAACGTTTAGGTGACTAGTATACGTCAGGAATTCATTATGGTTTCAAAGAGATTGTTTTCAATCCAGGCAACAGGTTGTTCTGCTGCAACGAAATATAAACGATTTTTTGTCCCGGTTCAACGATTTGATATCCGGTAAGCGTGTTTCGCTGAAAGTCTCTGGCTTCACAATAAAGGACGTACTTTATATCGCGTAAAAGATCTCGTGAAATTTTCACATCGACCTCTTCACAGCAATCAAAATTGCTTTGCCATACAGGTATACTCTTATCGACAGGATAATCTTTGCTCACAAGCTGCAGACTAATATACGGTGGTCGCTGATAATAGAGCCCCACATAGCGATCATGACAAAATGGATTTCCCCGTAAAACCACCCGAAAGCGCCAACAATCATCATCAGATGCTTTCAGCGGAGCTTCAGTCACAGCTTTGCGGCTGTTTGACATATCACGATAATGAACGCGGGGGTCTGACCAGCGAAAACCACCATCGCTGCTGACATAGGCAACAGCGCCGGTGTAGAGAGCCAGTTCGTCGCTATCTTTATAAAAATCGAGTTCTTCTCCGGCACAATCGAGATGCCAGGACATGGGATGCCAATCATGGTCGGAGGAATCAGCGCTTTTTCGATAGACAGCCGGTGTTCCATCCGATAACATATAGAGATACGTTTCATCCAGCTTTGCGGTCAGGGTATCCTGAATAGATACCGGCGGGAATCCATTGCTCTTAAAAGCCCAGGTATTGCCGCCGTTATCGGAACGGTAAACACCGATATTGGTACCGGCATAGACAGTAGCCGGGTGTTGCGGATCGACAGCCATGGCTCTGGCAAAACGACAAGTCAGCGTCGCTCCCAGTTCCTGCCAGGATATACCGCCGTCAACGCTCTTCCAGTTTGAAAAATCACTGCCGCTGTAGAGGATATCCGGGTTTTGTGGGTCACAGGTTAGACCGCTGATTAAATAGGCGCCATAAAAAGGTGTTCGCTTTTCCGGGGCTATTCCACGGCTCATACTTATCCAGCTTTTACCGTTGTTATAGGAAACAAAAAGACCCTGATGATGTGTACCGACAAAGATACGATCGGGATCGGTGGGATGAAACAGGATTGGATCCACACGCCGAAACATGCCGGAAATCCACTTGTGTTGCCAGGTTTTACCGCCATCATCGCTGCGATGATAGCCTCCTTCCCAGCGACCACCGATAAAAATCTGTTCCGGGTGGTGTGGATTAACGGCGATTTTTTGGAACCGGCTATAGGGCCAGGGCTGATGCGGATAGGGCACCGGATGTTTCTTTTGAAAACGAAGGTAATCAAATAGCTGTTTCCATTCTTTTCGGCTGGTATCCGGAGAATAATAGACGCCATCCCTTGCCAGGAGGTAAACAATATTCGAATTTCGCGGATGAAAAACAAGGTCACAAATAGTTTGACGATCCATCCCTGCCCGGCTCCAGGTTTTGCCCTGATTGCGGGAAATCCATACCCCACTGTCACGGCCACCGCAGATCAATCTGTTATGATTTCGAGGATCTATGCGGATGACGTGAAAGGCCGTCGTTGTATCACAGTTATCAATCCTTTGCCAGTTTTCGCCGCGGTCAACACTTTTGTAAAGTCCGGCACTGGTGGTGGCGGCGTAAATAATTTGCGGTTGCTGCGGATCAATGGCAAGGTGTTGAATATAGGCTTTACCCGGCACGCCTGTCCCGCACAGGGCGGTCACGGCTGAAGACAAAAATAGAATCGCGTACATCAGAACGGGTTTCATTGCAGGCTCCGTTTCGCTCGTGCATGATAAAATGGATTACATAAAAAACCCCAGGGACACTTTTCGCTCCTGAGGCCGGGATAAGATATATATTTTTATGTGAAATTCAAAACAATTCCGTCGAGGCAAGGGATAACGTTGCTTGCCGGTTTTGATTTGTCATCCGCTTTGTCGCAGAAAACCGCTCACGATTGGTTTTATTCGTTCTGCTCTTCCTGTTGTTTGCGCATCAGATGGCGCTGTTCGCGGGTGTTCGGGCGGTGGATAACCGGGGCGGAATCATACAGCTTTTTCGAGTGGGCAATACTGATATATTCACGGCAAATGCTATAAACCTCCATAACGTTTGTTCTAACCGGCATTTTAACATTGCCCTTGTGCGGTTGAACAGAGATCAGTTTAACGGAATCTTCACTGTAGCTACAGGTCTTAAAATCATGCCAGTATCCCACGCGCGATTCTCCCTGGCCGGTTTTGCTTAAATATGTTACTTTGTAACCATTTTCGTACAAAATCCATTCCTGATCTTTACCTTTTTTTTGAAAATTTTGTAAAAGCCAGCCC
>CAZSOP010000343.1:0-5000 GCA_964608385.1 uncultured Cytophagia bacterium | reverse complement strand
TAGAGCACTCTCGTAAGCGAGAGGTGCATGCGCCCCTTTTTGTTTGGCCGGGAATAGATAAAGGGTCTTTTGATAAACCGTCCAACCCTTTAAGGATATCGGGGATAATCGTTCCGGACTTTATTTTTATTGACCGGGTAACAATTCAATTTTGCCTATCATCTCTTTGACTGCCATTGCCAAACCGCTATGGATGATTCATACCCCCCCTCACCCCTGCTGACGCCTGATGATAGGAGTTCATTGTTGATTAACGCTTTGGAAGGGAGGCAGCCTTTGACACCACCAAACCGTCTGGTATCGAGGTAACCACACGAGCGTTATCGGTTATAACGTGCTCGCGGTTGTGAATTTGTCGTTTAATTGCTGCGGCAAGATTCTTGTAATTAAATAAAGGAGGTGATGGTATCTTGAAAGGACAAGTTTTTGTTTATAAGGTTTTTTCCAGCAAAAAGTAAAGCAGAACATCATTTTAAAAAAAGAATCGACCAAACGGGAGGATGTTTAGAGCAAATGTGTGTGGACAATCAAATCAGAAATAAATATTTTGAACCCTATTGGTTCATCGCAAGGAACAGAAAAAAAAGATTCTGTACTTGAAATAACAGGGGAGGAAACGACCATGAACAAAATACTGTTTACAGCAATTTGGGTTCTCTGTCTATCAACCACAAACACTATTTATTACTGGGAGGCATGAATGTACTATCAATCAAGAAACCAAAAAATAAAGATCGTAACAATTTTCTCTATCTTTGTAATTATTGGGGAAACTTATTCCGAGCAAACTGGCTGGGACTGGCAATATCCAAAACCGCAAGGCAATACCCTTCATGATATTTTCATCATTGATGATAATACCGCCGTTGCTGTTGGTGATGTGGGTACGGTAATAAAAACCACCGACAGTGGCAATTCATGGATGGTGCAGCACCATGCCGGTGGAACCTCACTGAATCTGTACGGAGTTCACTTTATCGATGAAAATATTGGATGGGCCGTGGGCGGTACAGTGTATACAGATAAAAATGTTTTATTGAAAACCGTTGACAGGGGGCAATCGTGGGAAGAAGTGGATACTAAAGCAACCCTGCCGTTCTATATGGTTCATTTTGTGAACGTCGATACAGGTTTTGTATTCGGTGAGGATGGGCTGGTCATGCGAACAAAAGACGGTGGCGATACCTGGGATATTCGGTTGATGGATGACTATTTCGAGCTTTTCCGGGGCATGTTCCGGCTGCTGGAGGTGACATTTATCGACGACAGCACCGGCTGGGTGGTGGGCGGCGGCCATTATGGTAACCAAATATTCAAAACCACGGACTGTGGCGAAACCTGGCACTGGGATCAAAAAATTATTAATCCGCCTCTTTGGGAGGAATTCAAAGATGTCTGTTTTATTGATCAGAATAACGGATTTATCGTCAGCGGTAGGGGGCGCTTTTTAAAGACAGTTGACGGCGGGGAGACGTGGCAGGTCATCAACCTCAGTGAAAAGTATCAAAATGAAAACTATGTATATTTAAACTCGGTTTCTTTTACGGATTCGATGAACGGTTGTATTGTCGGTTCCGGTTTTATGTTGGAAACAATAGATGGAGGCCAAAATTGGACAAGACTCGATTTAGATATAAAACGTCTTCATTCATTTAAAATAAGATACACCCATAATGGCGATGGATGGGTGGTCGGTGGAAACGGATTAATCTATCACAAAACAGCAGTTGAAAATGATTGGATTCAACAAAGTGATAATAATTATGAGTTTAATTCGATTCATTTTGTTGATGAATATACTGGTTGGGCTGTTGGGGATGATGGGATTATACTGCATACAACGGATGGAGGAACGCACTGGAAAAAACAGACCGGTAATACAAATGTCAGATTAACGTCTGTCTATGCTTTGGATGAGAATATTGTATGGATAGTTGGCGGCGGCAAGAAATCCATTGGTGGGGAAGAACGAAAAATATCCACACTCATTTATTCAAAAGACGGCGGCCAAAATTGGGATATTAAACAGGATTTACCTAAAACCTATTCATTTAATTCAATTGCTTTTCAAAATGATTCTACCGGCTGGATTACCGGTACAAAAGGCGTTTTGCTTAAAACGATAGACAGGGGAAATAATTGGGCTCAAATTCCTGTGGACGTAACTTGGAATTTTGACAAAATACAGCTTATTAATGAAAATATGGTATGGCTATCTTTCTATCGTGGAAATGTTCTATTCAAAACAGCGGATGGCGGAAAAACGTGGGAACAGGAACTAGTCAACAATGGCAAAATAAGTATGTACTCTTTTTGGTGCATAGATCCACTGACTGCTTGGGTAGTTGAAGGTTATAGTGGTGGGACGAATATTTTCAAAACGACGGATAGCGGGAAAAATTGGAATCCTTGTGGTTCTCCACCAATTGCCAATTATAATGCAGTTCAATTTGTCAGCGAAAATATTGGCTGGGCCGCAGGTTTTAATCATCTGAATAGAAAATCAATTATTATAAGAACCAGCAACGGTGGAGAAACTTGGTTCGAACAGAACTGCCCCTCCAAAGATGAGGAAGGTCTTGGCATATCAAGCCTTTTTTTGTTGAATAAAAACATCGGTTGGGCAACTGCCGGCAATGGTCTGGTAAAAACGACGAACGGAGGCAGTGTTTCCGTAGAAGGAAAATACGGAGACAAACAGGAGCAATCCAATCCAACCAACTTTAAACTAATACAAAATTATCCCAACCCGTTTAATTCAACCACAACAATACCTTTTCATCTTTCAACAATGAGCGATGTAACATTAAAAATATATGATATTATGGGTCGGGAGATTGAGACTTTGGTGAATGGACGACTTGCTGCCGGAACACATCAAACGGTTTGGAATGCAGCGCAGGCTGCAAGCGGTGTTTATTTTTATCAACTGCAAACTCGTTCAGGTAAGAAAACAAAAAATGAACATACAGAAACAAAAAAGCTGATTTTGATTCGATAGAAATGTAAAGGAGAGCATCAAATGCTCTTTCACAACGGCATACCGCCGTAAGTATAAAAATTATCCCGCCGGAAGAACGGCCAGGTTCTCAGCTCCGGCGGGTGCTATGTCCTGCAACCTGCCGGATTAAATGGGCGGGTTGGCCCGGTTAAACCGGTAGACAGGGCCTTTTATTTTATCGTTGTACAGTGAAAAAAGCAACTAATAAATTTAAAAAAAAAGTTCATCATGTATAAAAATACATTACTCGTCTTATTTCTTATGATCTTTCGTACATTCGCTCAGCAGGTATGGGTGCCGTTTTTACAGGAATCCAAGGCACCACCTTCCGTTACTTTGCAACAGTCTAACAGTAACGCCGTTTCATTTAGCTTACAGGTGAAAGGTATGTCGGTTACGCAAAAAAATATCAGTAACAATAGCTACAACCGTTTGTCCATTCCGGATGGGGAACATTTAACGGAAAAAGGCTCACCCGAGCTTCCTGTTATTTCCAAACTTATTGCTATTCCGGATTGTGATGATGTCATCCTGTCCATAATACCATCCGGACGCAGGGAGTTTTCCAATTACAATGTTTCTCCTGTGCCGACATATCAAGAGAAACAATTACCGGATGGCGGCACCACTCAAACAATCATACTTAAAGAAGACAATTCAATATATACATGCGATGCCGAGTTTCCGGGTAAATACGGAGAAATTATTGAGACTGGCTATGTTCGTGAACAAAAGGTAGCCCGTATTGCAATTTTTCCTGTACAGTTTAATCCGGCGCAGCGCAGCCTTACGGCTTTTACTGATTTTCAAATTGATATCTCATTTGTCAATCCATCCTCTCCTGTCAATAAGGAACTGGGGATATTCCGAAATATGATGTACCATACGGCTTTAAATTATGAGCTTGATGGAATCAGCGCTTCGTCAAAAATTGATGATAATGTGCCCGGTAATACCCTGGGCAAAGTAGCTACGGGCAGCGTCACCCGAGTAACAGATCTTGATTTGTTAATGGATGCCGATCCTATGCCTGTTGATTATTTAATGATTACAGACTCTAGCTTGTTTAATAACGAATCTTTAACAACATTGGCTAATCATCGTAGAGATTATAATGGTTATGATGTTGCCATTGTGCAGGTTAATGCCTCAGGTGCGTACAATGACATTTATGACGATTACGGAACACCGCACGACGAAGCTATCCGTGATTTTATCATGGACGTTTATGATGATGGGACGGCCAATCATACTGGTGATGGTCAGTTGGGTTATGTGCTATTCGTAGGCGATGCGTGGCAAGACGACCATAGCACAGAGATGGTGCCTGCCGCAACTCCTTCATATTATGATAGTACATATGAATATGGAGGTGATTATTATTATGCCTGTACCGGGGGTGACAGCGATAGTCTTTTAGATCTTATGTATGGCAGGTTATCGGTCGGTAATGCAACGGAACTCGCTAACGTTGTAGACAAAATTAAAGAATATGAGCTAAATTCTTCCAGTATATGGAATGATGAGATGACCTTTGTTGGAGGATCTTATGACCTTTTTTATTATTCAGATCCTGATATTGAAACCATGACCGAGCTACTACCGCCACCAAATACAAAAAAACATTATGCATATATGGCAGAAACTGGAGATGCAACTAGCGTTACTGAAGCAAATCCAATTTACGGTCAACTTTTTACAACTGCACAATATGATGATGCTAACGAAAACTGTGGCGCTACAAATTTGGATGACTGGCTTTATGATAATAGCGATGCCGGTATCAACAACGATATTCACACTGTTGTTTATGAAGGCCATGGCCGACGTAGTGGCTTAAGGGGTAATGAAGGGCTTGGCCGTCTATATCAGCGCCGGTCAACCGGATTTTGGTGATTACCCCATCCACACCGGAGCCAATGATTTCACGTATCTTTCTTATAACGGCGATGATGATTATTATATCCATAACAATTCAGGAAATTTGGTTCTGGCAGAG
>CAZSOP010000342.1:0-5002 GCA_964608385.1 uncultured Cytophagia bacterium | reverse complement strand
GCTTATAGCATGATGACATATCCGCATCTTAAATTGCCCATTGTTTCCAATACATAGTTGGTATTGCTGTAATAGGAATCATAGTATTTTAATCTCTGGATCTCATAAGCGATATCGAAACGGCCGTAATATGCTTTCAAACTCAACCCGAAAGAAAAGCTCTCTATTGCGGGACCGCGATCTTTGATTGCGGCTCCGTCGGGAACAAACGTTCTCGGCAAGAATCGGTACCCACCAAGTAAGGATAACCAGGTGAATGGCTTGTATTCCATTCCCATGCACCAGATAGTTTGATCTACCCAGCCTCTGTGGGTGGAATCCGGATCGGCAAAGGTAAATTGGCTCTTACTATATTTGGTGTTTTCAATATCAAAGGCGATGCGGAACTGGTTGCCGGGTGAAATACTCGTGCCGATGGCATAGGAGAGAGGGATATCCATCTCGTCGCTCCCTGTAGCTGTTTGCATAGCCGTATTTTCTGAATCAGTGGTGCGTATCGTATATTGCCATTCTCTTTGAACCGTTCGGGGTAGCGTCAGCCTTGCTCCTATATTGAGATGTTCAAGTTCGAAGATGAAAGCGGCATCAATGGATATTCCGGTTATGTTTGATGTGCCTGTTTTCCGCACAGCCATAGTATCATAGGCAAAGCGATACGTGTTATTGTCCACCAGATCAAAATAGCCGATCCGATCCAATCCCTGCATCTCTTGCGTCTCTCCAGAAAATCTCTTCAGGTTGAATCCTACTTTCATATGACGAGTTAGTTCTACTGCAACGGCAGCGTTAATATTCCAAATATTCCCTATTCTTTCCCGGCTATAGTCGGACCAGAGAACGCGCAAGCTGTCTTCGGGACCTGTGACTTCTTTGACAAGTCCTTCATAGTAAGTAGAACCCAGGTGAGGAAACAGATGGGTATGATTTCGGTCATAATCCCATACCTGATTGCGTACGTTATAAGCTGCAGTTATAGCGACTGTTTTTCCGGCGATTTGAAACGGCATTCCGAATGCGATATGATTCAGATTAAAAGCATTTTTGTCTTTTTTCCAGTCAGCCGCTTCTTCAGCGTAATAATCCGTTGCCAATAAGGGTTCTTTCACAGTATAATTTGTATCTTCATGAAAAATTTCATAATCATACATTCCGGTATAAGCGGGATTATGCTCATACAATCCTTCCAGCATAAACGAGAGCGTTGTAAACCCGCGGCTTGGATGATACACCTGGTTCTCCTGCCAATTTTTCCGGGAATAGTTCATCTCGAACGAAAGTTGTGGCCCTTTCATCGTCGTTAAGCCCGCCGGATTATGAAACAAGCTGTTGATACCATCAGAAATAGAGATGTATGCACCGCCCATAGCCAGCGATTTTACGCCGTTGGCATGGGGAACGTCCAGACCTTGAAATGCGAGATTATCGCCTCTGTGCTGCGCGTGTGATAGTGTCGGCAGAAAGATCAGGCCTGTGAGTAATATTAAACCAACAAAATATAATTTCCTGCTGCATGGTGTCATCATGTCAGCGCTCCCAATTTTTTCAACCTGTTCATTTTTCCCATCCAAAGGTTATCCGATGAATGGGTTCAATATATTTTCCAAAGTCATTGAATGAGTAATCGATTCGTGTTTTAAAAATCTCCAGTCCAAATCCCAGAGTCAGGCCCTGTTCATTATAATTAATTTTGTACCCTCCACGCAGGAAGAAAAAATCCCTGATAGATAATTCCATGCCGGTATGATATTGTTGAGCGGCATCGCGGGCCTCTATCATATCGAACGCCAGCAGTAGCCGGCCAATATCCGATTGTATGAACATGGCGTTTCTTGGCGCCAGAAGTTCAGCAGAGAATCCGATGGTCAGGGTTTGTGGCAGGGGATAACTCTTGTTGACGAATTTTACTTCGGGGCCGAATTCTTTTATAGCAGCTGCCAAAATTAAAGATCGAAATCCCGTTCGATAGGTAATGCCGCCATCGAATATGATGTTTGAAGCGGTGTGTTCAACCAGATCTTCTCTTGCGTATTTTACCGTCACGCCGAATGAAAATTTGTCCGTAACGTACCTGGAGAAAGATAATCCGAAAACCTGAGAGCCGGGACTCACTGTCTTGCCCGTTAGTCCGGGATTGTAAAGCCCGGTGGCGTCATCGCGAAAAAGATGATCGACCCGTGTCTCTTCAACACTGCCGACATCTGTGATCATGGCGTGTATTCCAAAGGTGCCGTATCCGGAGATGGTTTTGGCAACGGAAAATGCGGTATGCGACATGTCAAACAGCCAATCGAGGTAGGAGATTGATACGTCCAGGTCAGGCACATCGCATAGATTGGCGGGATTCCAAAAAATCGCCTCTGAAGTGCTTACGACGGACGTAACCGCTTCACCCATAGCCGTTGCCCTTGCATCTGCTTTAATTTTTAAAAATTGAAATGAGGTCGTGCCGACTTTCTGTATGCCGGTCTGGCTAAAAGATGTATTTAATGAGGTTATGGATATTATAAATACCAGGATAACCTTGTTTTTAAATTTCATAATAATATCCTCGATTTTTACAGGCAACTATTTGATGATGATCAGTTTCCCGGTGGTTTGTTCTCCATTCGGAGTTGTCACGATGTAGGGATAAATTCCGGATGCAATGTCCTGCTCATTTCGGCTTGCCTGGAACCAGGCCTCGGAAAAACTGTCTTCGTCATGCTCGATGGTTTCAATCAATTGTCCTGCATAGGAATAAATCCGGATCGTACACTTTTTAGGTAAACCATAAAAACCTATCATTTTTTCCTTACCGATTCCTTCAAAGCCGGATTCAACAACAAAGGGGTTGGGAACTGCATGCACGCTTTCAAGTTTGTTTTTCGCTGCTACCGTTTTCAGATGATGAGTGATATTGGACTTGCCACTCTCATTTCCCTTATCATCGACCGATGTTACACAAAAGTATTTTGATTCCCCCAATTTCCAACTCTGGTCTTCGTCTTCGTATTCATATAAACCTTCGCTATTCACCGACCCCACATCAAAAGATTTGAAAAGAGACCATGGTCCCAACCCTGCATTGCTGCGATATAAATTATATTTGACCAGGGTGCCTTTGAGCCTGGGATGTTGAAACGTCTCTGCCGCCCGGTTCCATTGAACTTTTACCGTTGCTGTGGGTGTGTTCTTTACGACAATTATCGGAGCGGGTACGGGTACGGGAATTTTGTACTTTGCACTGTTGTTTTTCGGGCTGGGGAATTTTTCCGGCCATAAAACGCCTTGTACAGGGCCTTTTCTGGTGGAATCATAGGGGATGGTTTTTCCCAAATAGGCCTCAAAGGCTTTATGTGCAACCTCATTAACGGTTATGACATCAGAATTGATATAATCCGGATAACCATAATCGCCCAAATAATGTTCAGTCATCACCTCACCATCCAGGACAATTTTTCTGTTCCATGAGGGTGTTCGCATCCATGGATCTCCAACACTGCCCCCCAAAACCCATTTTCCCTCTGAAGCGCCATAGCCGATAACTTCGGCCATGACCAGTTCTAGTTTATCTCCCATCTTCATGGTATATGGGCCGAACCCGACATTATTCATGGCACCGTTAAAAGCCAGGGTATGTGAGGTTCTTCCCCTGCCGACCCAGTCCAGGCCGTCCGGTAGAGCAAAATTTTTATCTTCCGGTTCGCCATATATGCTGATATATTCGGGCGACCAGGTCCCCCCATATCTTTCATTGATATTATTTGCCCGAATAAGCATCTTGGAGGGACGCGCAACATTTGTTTCCCATCTCCAATTCCAGGGTTGTTTGATGTGATCGTTCTCGTCCAATTCAAACAGGTTGCCAGCGTTATCTTCCGCCAAATACCTGACTTTTTCTGATTCATTTCTCTCCGGATTGTCAGGGTCGACGATGGCCAGATGTGTGGTATCCCAATATAGCATGCATATGCCTGTCGCCTGAGGACTCAAGAGTCCACCGCCATTTTTTCCTTTTTCCGCCCATTCCCTGAAAAAGCTCTTGTTTGGCTCCGGTCGGGCAGCTCTTTCAAAATTAACATCCTGTGCACGCGTTCGCATTGCCATGTTATAACCCAGCCAATAATCCGGATCAAAGAAGCTCTTATTGTCTCCCCTGGAAAAAGCATCAAATTCCCAGGAACCATAATTGCGTTGAATACCAAACATGGAGGGTGCATAGCCATAGGTAAATGCCAATATAACGTCGTGTAAGGTGGTATCGCGTTCAGCCACTTGCGGATAGCCGTCTGTATCGCCCGTATGCTCAAATTCATATTCATAAATGATCATATCATCAAAATCGGGAAAGCTCCAGGCGCGCGAGGTTCTGGTGACCTGAATACCGGTGGATGTGGACCATTTGGCGATGATGATCTCTTCGGCCTCATTCGGATTATAGTCCGGATTCAGTATCCCATGACCGTCGCTTCCGGGTATAAGAGGGAAATTTTCGATCTTTTGCATTGAAATGGGAAAGCTGTATTTTCCCAACGGCAGAATGGGCAAGTGGTCACCCAAACCGCCACAACAGGAGATGAGTCGATTTTCCAGGCCCGGCCTGCCCTTGGCATTGGCGGATACATAAACACCCGCACCAATCATGTTATGCTGGCCATCGTACTCTGTGCCTTCCACCACAGTTCTCGAATAGGGTGGCCATTCACTGAGAGGATTTTCCGTGCTTTGCCCTGCTTGCCCATATTGCCATGGTCTTCCAATGGTTCCCGTATTGAAAACGGTCTGATGTATCATTCCTCTGTCATGAACTCTTTTCTCTCGTTGTTGTGCAAAAGAGACAGTCGACCCAACGCAAAGCAAAATCAACAGGATTGTATTCAATGCATAACGAGTATAACGACTCATATTTATCATCCTCCTTGAAAATAAGGCATCATCTACTATTGGAGAACTCTCAAATGATCTAATACGTAATAATTAAAATTCAAAAAAGAACCCAAATCGATAATATCCTGGATTATTC
>CAZSOP010000341.1:0-5009 GCA_964608385.1 uncultured Cytophagia bacterium | reverse complement strand
GCTTTGACCACGATAAAATTATTGTTCTGTACGCCAAGTTCTATGGGCAAGGCCTTGAAACCTGTACTCTTCGGATAAACCACTGTGGTATCCATCTTTTGAAAGACGCATTCTAGCGGGATGTACAGTTGATCGGGAATCCGGTCAGTAATGATATCACATTGAGCCGTCATTCCCGGGCGCAATCTGGAATCTGAGCTCTGCAAAAGCATTTCGATATCAAACTCTTTAATCTCAGAACCCCGTTCACGCGTCGCCAGTTTGGCAACCCTGGCCACCTGGCCATAAAAGGTTTCATCCGTCAATGCATCGACTTTAACAATCACCTGTTGTCCCTCAGCGACCTGGCTGATGTTGATTTCGTTAATTTTGGCTTTAACCATCATCTGGGAAAGATCAGGTATTTCGACCAGGGTCATACCACGCCAGGGCGTGTCTCCGACTTTGACTTTGGCCATACCATTTGGTCCCCAGATTTCCTTGTGTACAACCAATCCACCGATAGGAGCCCGCAGAGTCAGACTTTCAAGCCTGTTCAAATCTTCATTCAATCGCAATTGCCTCTGCTTTACCTGAAGCTCTGCTTTTGCGATATCTGCCTTGTTGATAATTTCCTGGGATTGAATCTTCTTCTCCGCCTGTTCCAGCATCAATTCTGCTTTTTTTAAATTCAATTCCTGTTCACGCCTTTTAGCCGCCGCTTCATATTTCATTTGTTCGTATCGCAGGTTTGCTTGTTCGTAAGAATACTTTTGCGTTTCAAATGTGGTTCTGAGCTGAGCCATGGTTGACTTGATATTGGCCTTCAGGCTTGCCTGTTCGGCTTTGGCATTTTCCAATTCATTGCGACTTTCCTCCACTTCCTGAGAGGCCTCACTGGTATCAAATTGCACGAGAAACCCCCCTTCTTCAACCCTGGAACCATCCTCTGCAAGCGCAACAATACGTAAATTACCTCGAACATGCCGGGGTACATTAACGGAAACGGATTTTACCGCCTGCAGTTCTCCTCGCTCTTCCAGATTAATGACAAACTCTCCATATTGCACCTCGGCAATGGGGATATTCGGTGCCGCAGCGCTTCGGGCAAAAAAAACAACCACAACCAGCATTAGTAAAATCGCTGCAACTATTACAGGCCATCTCCACTTGCCTAAACGATTAAACCATTGAATCATGAAAATCTCCTTCATATACCGACTGCCGGCATGTTTATTTTTACGATGAAATCATCCATAAAATTATCTGGACTTTGTTTTTGATGAATCGATGCTGATTTGCATATTATTGGATTGTTTTGATCTGGTTTCTTGTTGTCGTCTGACGCTATCATCATTACCGGGAATTGACATTTTTCTAAACCGGCCTCTAAAGCGTTCCACCTGAACATCGTCGGATACGGAATCTCTTCCCGAATCGACGGGTTTTAACCGGCCCTGTTCATAGTCAAACGCAAGGCCCAACTGTTGCATCGAATCAAAAGCTGCAGAAAAATAGGTCGGGGCTTTTAAGACAGCGGTGGAGAAATCCGCATAGCCAAAGCGCCTCACGGCCAGGGCCGGCGAACTGGTGATCACTTCATCTCCAGGCTGGATATCTCCGGAAAGGATTTGCACAAATTGGTCATTTCGTTTTGCCGTTTTAACCTCAACCGGAGAGTCCAACTCATCCCGGCGAAATACAACCGCTTCACCATTTAATTCGAAAATCGCCGTGACAGGAACATATATAATATCTTTCAGCGTTTGTAAATAAATTTTTGCTCGTGCGGTCATGCCCGGTTTTAACAGAGGATCGGATTGATCGATTCGTACAATCACATGAAAAAACTTGACGGTTTCCTCATGCTCGGTGCGGGCCAGTTTTGCAATCTCAACAATCTTTCCGGAAAAGGTGTGTTCCGGATAAGCATCAAGTCTGATGGTCGCTTTTTGCCCAACAGCCATTTTCAGGGCATCCATTTCGTTGACGATCAATTTAACCTGCATAATATTCAAGTCCGGAATCTGAATAACCGTTTCCCCCGGTCTCGCTTTATCACCAATCGCAGCTTTATGGCGGCTGTTCCATCCTCCGATTGCATTATAAACAACCATACCGTCCCGTGGTGAATAAAGGGTTAAACTCTCGATCTTGTCACGGAGCTCTTTCAAGTCAGCGCTGGCTTTGAGGATACGGAGTTTCGTATTATTCAGTTGGGCGTCATGGATAATACGTCTGGATTCTATATTGGTTTTTGCTTCTTCCACTTGAATAAGAGCTTTTCGCCGATCCAGTTCCGCATCCTGGCGTTGAACATCCGCCTCATATTTCAGCAATTCCACCTGCAACTCTGCAATTTCACGCGAATATTCGGCCATATCGCGTTCGATTTCGAGCTGTTTCATTTCCGAAGCTTGCTGAGCCAGCAATTTTTCCTTATCAGCCAAAGCAGACGCCAGTCGGTCCTTTGCCAGGTCCAGCTGATCTTCAAGGGTAGAGGTGTCAAACCGCAGTAAAAAGTCGCCTTTTTTTACAGACTTGGCCTCTTCCGCCATATCTATGATCTGTAATTCCATTCGCCATTCCATCGGCGCCTTAATATCGCTGTAATAGACGGCCTCGATTTCTCCGCTCTCGACCAGGAATAGAGGAAGGTCCCCGTGTTTCACCGTTGTAAAGGTCATCACGGCAGGCTCCAATTCAGACTCTCGGGTCGAAAAAAAGACAAAAAGCAGACCAATCGAAAAAACAAAAATACCGATTTGAACCTTACGATCCTTTGCCGAACGTTTGAACATTAAAAACCTTCTCCATATAAACAATGATTATAAAACGAAAAAAAGGCAAAAAGGTTCTGGATTTTTTACCAAAAAAAAGCTGAATGCCGGATTTATTCATAGATCAGATACTTTTCTCTGGTCTGTTTAAAGTTTTGCAACTCTTCATGCCAGGATTGAATGATTTTATCCGGCGGGATTTGTGCTCTCAACATGGAGCGCAATTCGTCCGATCCCGCTGCTTTATCAAACGATGAGATGCGATGAGTCGCAAATATGTCGTTATTGGGAAACAGTTTAATCATTGCAGACAAGAGATGAACCTGGGTCCGGATCGGCTCAAAATGCTTTTGATCCAAAATATGTACATGTACACCCTGAATCGGTTGGTTGGCAAAATGATAATAAAAGGGCTTGAAATAAATCGGTCTGAATTTCACGGCGGGTAATTCACGGCTATTCATTTCCTCTGCCAGAGCCGTGGCATTCATCCATGGCGCAGCGACCAGTTCGAAGGGAATCGTATAGCCAACACCAATATTAACGGTATTGAGCTCGCCGACAATTCCGGTGGTGGGGTAATAGAATGCGGTAATGGCGTGCGGGATATGAGGTGATGTCGGCAACCATGTAAGGCCGGTATCTTCGAACACCATATTCCTTTTCCATCCTTTCATTTCAACAACAGTCAGGTCAGCATCGATTTCATATTCCTGATTAAAAAAACCGGCCAATTCTCCAACCGTCATACCATGAACATAGGCGATGGGATAGTAACCAATATTGGAACGGTAATCCATATCGAGCATAGGGCCTTCTACCAGCACGCCTCCCAAAGGATTAGGGCGATCCAGAACCACGAAGGCAATATTGTGTTCTTTGGCGGCCTGCATGGCATATGCCATGGTGGAAATATAGGTATAGGAGCGGCACCCTATGTCTTGTATATCAAAAACAAGGATATCGATGTTTTCCAGCATTTCCGGAGTGGGTTTCATGGTTTTACCATAAAGGCTAAACATGGTGATTCCGGTTTTTTCGTCGACCATATGGGAAATTTTTTCACCACCGGCGAAATCGCCACGAACACCATGTTCAGGGCCAAACAAAGCAACCAAATTCACTTCAGGATGCTGATAGAAAACATCAACAGTAGAGCTTAACGTCCGGGTCACCCCGGTCGGATTGGTGATCAAACCGACACGTTTACCGGCAAACACCTGCATATTTTGTTCAATAAGGACATCTATACCTGTCAATACTTTGCAATCATCTCTGCAGCCGCAAACTGCAAAGGAAGAAACAGTAGCAAAAAGTAAAACCCAAGCCATCTTTTTCATTTTTTATTCTCCTGTATATGTGTGTTCAATCCCTTTAGTGAATAATCAACCCCGGTCTGCTATATTGGATCCTTTTAGATTCAAAATACCCCAACAGGATACCAAAAGGCGCACCGAATGACCTAATGGGTGCAGATAAATGTATAGACCTGATCATTTTGATTCGGGCAAAAAAAAAGCCTCATTAAAGAGGCTGAACATTTTTTCATATTTTGATAGATAATGTGACCATTAGCCCAATTTTTCGCGCAAATCAGCTTTAAGACGCTTAATCTCGTCCCGAATACGGGCAGCCTCTTCATAGCGTTCGTCCTGAACAGCTTTGCGGAGCTCAACATTTAACTGCTCCAGCTGATCGCTGACTGCCAACTCTTCGTCGTCGTCGCTCTCATCGAGTTTTTCATCTATTTGATCCATAATAGAAGCACGGTTCATGACATCATTCTCTACGAAAATATCGGCTTGCATGCGCAGTGCCAAAGCGATGGCATCGCTGGGACGGGCATCGATTTCCCGCTTCTCACCATTGAGGATCAGCGTCACCAGGGCATAGTAGGTGTTCTCTTTGAGATCATTCACAACAATTCTATCAATATTGACGTCAAGATCGAACAACAAATTCTTGATCAAGTCGTGCGTTAACGGACGGGGAGGTACAATATTTTCAAGTTGTAATGCAATCGCCTGAGCTTCAGTAGACCCAACCACTATAGGAAGCCATCGACTTTTTGTGTCATCTTTAAGAATAACAACAAACCGACTGGTCGCAGTATCTAGGGTAACACGTTCAACATTAACGCGAACCAGCATAAAAATCCCCAACCTTTAATGATACAAGCTCTTATTGCTTTAATTGAGTATAATAATTTATTTTTAGACAGTCAAGATTTATTTTCCTGCACCTTTACAG
>CAZSOP010000340.1:220-5037 GCA_964608385.1 uncultured Cytophagia bacterium | reverse complement strand
ATGGATGCAATAGACTTTATACCGAGCTTATCCGACCATCATTCACTTTTGATATCGTTCGATGCGGTGCATCCCCGATCGCATCCGGAGTTTGTTGCTGTCGGAGGTGAATATGTTTTCATGGATATGTTGATCCTGCGCGCCGGTTATATCAGTAATCATGAAGAATACGACTTGACAGCCGGATTCGGTATTAAGCGTTTTGGCGTGGAAATCGACTATTCCTATGTTCCCTTTAGTGTTTTTGATAATATCAACCGTTTTACGGCAAAATTTAGTTTTTAACGTATGTTTTTTGGGAGATTGAACTCATGATGAGATGGTTAAAATCTCTTTTTGTTGTCTTGATGATGCCTGTTTTTCTGTATGCCGGTACCACCGGCAAGGTTACCGGCAGGGTCACCGATTCAGTTAGCGGTGAAGCCCTTCCCGGCGTTAATGTCGTCATACAGGGTACATCGTGGGGTGCTGCCTCTAATCTGGATGGATACTATACCATTTTAAATGTTCCCCCCGGCACCTATAGCATGCAGTTTTCCATGATCGGATATGCCGATTATGTTGTGCGCAATGTCCGCGTAGTGATCGATCTCACCACCACCACCAATGCCCTGCTCAAGCCGGAAACCCTGACCGGGGAAGAAGTTGTGGTGGTGGCGCAGCGGCCGGTCGTGACCAAAGATGTTTCCAACAGCCAAATGAATATCGAAGCGGCGACCATCGAGAGCATGCCGGTTCAGACTGTCGAGCAGGTTCTGACACTTCAGGCCGGAATCGAAAGCGGCAGTGAAGGCATCATTGTAAGAGGAGGCGGGGCTCACCAGACCGCTTTTATGCTGGATGGCCTTTCCATGAACGATGAGCGTTCCAATATTCCCTATGCCGCGGTGAGTCTGAGTTCCGTTAAAGAGATCCAAGTGCAAACCGGGGGGTTTAATGCCGAGTATGGAAATTTGCGCTCAGGCCTGGTTAATGTCGTGACCAAAGAAGGTGAAGGCGATCGATATACGTTTTCCGCGTCTCTGCGTTACAGCCCGGCGGCACAAAAGAATTTTGGTTCCTCGATTTATGATCCCTATTCCTATTTCAACCGGCCCTATATGGATTCCGATGTCTGCTATACGGGGACAAATAACGGCGTCTGGGATAATTATCTGCGAAATCAGTATCCAAATTTTGAGGGATGGAATTCGGTTGCCGACGCTCTCATGCGCGATAACGATCCAAGCAATGATCTGACGCCTGAAGGGGCAAAGCGGCTCTATGAATGGCAACATCGCCGCCAGGGAGACATTGACAAGCCGGATTATTTTATCGATGCCGGGTTTGGCGGTCCGGTTCCTTTTGTCAACAAGACATTGGGCGATTTGAGATTTTACCTCACCCATTTTCGCGAGCAGGATATGTTTGTCTACCCGCTTTCCCGCGATCATTACGGCGAAAACCATACCCAGCTCAAGTTAAATTCGAACATTACCTCTTCTTTAAAATTAACCTTAACCGGTCTTTATGGCGAAGTGCATTCGGTTTCTCCCTATCAATGGACAACAACGCCGACCGGTCGTGTTTTACAGAGCCAGTCCGAAATTGCCAATTTGCTCAGCAGCACTGCCGGGGCCAGTATTCTCTATATGCCCAGTTATTTCAGTCCGAGCTCTATATACCGCACGATGTTCGGGTTAAAGCTGAGTCATGTGCTAACACCATCCACCTATTATGAAATCAATTTGCAGCACAATACCAATAACTACAATACTTTTAAAACCAGTGATCGGGATACGTCCCGAATTTATGAACCCATTCCGGGCTATTTTGTCGATGAAGCGCCTTATGGATATTTCGGCTATAGCGTTTCCGGCGTCGACGGTATGAGTATGGGCGGGTGGATGAACCTGGGGCGCGACAGGAGCGTCAACAGCACCACCACCTTTCGTTTTGATATCACCAGCCAGGTTAACACCCGCAATCAGGTTAAAGCGGGTGTTCATGTGGTGTACAACGATTTTGATATAAAGTCATATACCGACAGTCCTTCCATGGGAACCTGGTCGCGTGAAATGTTCTACAACGTCTTTCCCTATCGAATCGGTGCTTATATTCAGGACAAACTCGAGTATGAGGGATTTATCGCCAACCTCGGTGTACGTATAGACTATTCGGATCCGAACAGCGACTGGTTTGCCCTTTCGGATTATGACAAGAACTTGTCCGCCGGTTACGGGAATTCACTGGAAGCGACTGTAGAGACCAAAGAAACGGAAGCGCGGCTCAATTTCAGTCCCCGTCTTGGTATCTCTCATCCGATTACGGAAAACAGCAAGCTCTATTTCAACTACGGCCATTTCCGCCAGGAACCCTTTTCTTCTTACAGATTCAGGATTCAGCGGGAATCCAATGGTCTGGTCACCTATTTGGGTGACCCCGCTATGGAACTGGAAAAAACCGTTGCTTATGAACTGGGTTTTGCCCAAAGCGTTTTCAATATGTTTTTGATCAACATTGCCGCCTATTACAAGGATATCACCAATCAGCCCGGCTGGATTTACTATGAAAACATAAACGGGTCAGTGCAATATCGCAACGCCACCAATAACAATTATGCTGATATCCGCGGGTTTGAATTGACGTTGACCAAGCGAATGGGAAAATGGATCACCGGTTTTGTCAATTACACCTATGATGTACAAACATCGGGTTATTTTGGCTTGAGGTATTATTACCAGGATCCCAACAAACAGCGCGACTATTTGCGCCTCAATCCTTATCAATCGAAACCGCATCCGCAACCCTATGCACGCGCCAATATCGACATTCATTCTCCGCGCGATTTTGGTCCGCGCTGGCTCGGGATTTGTCCGTTGGGGTCGATCAATCTGAATATTCTGGCCAACTGGCGCGCCGGAAGTTATGCCACGTATAATCCCAATAGCATCCCCGGCGTTGTCGATAATGTACGCTGGAAGGATTATTATAACCTGGATCTCAGATTTGCAAAGACTGTTAAAGTGAAGGGATTTGATTTACAGTTTTATGTTGATGTGCGCAATGCGCTCAACACAAAGCGCCTGAGTTACGCCGGATTTTCGGATCATTATGATTATCTCGATTATCTCGAATCACTGAATTTCAGTTGGGAAACCGATGAAGAAACGGGCGACGACCGTATCGGCGACTATCGTCCTGATGATGTTGAATACGATCCTCTGGAGCCGAATCCAAACAACGATTCGGAAATCAAAGCGAGAAACGACAAGCGCAAGGAAGACAAATCCTATATCGACATGCCCAATATCAAGGCATTTACCTTTTTATATCCGCGTGATATTATGTTTGGTCTGAAGATTAATTTCTAGAAATCATATCTTTGTGCAGGAGATAAAATGAAGTGTATAACCGGTTGTTTTCTGATTATTCTTATTTTACTCGTTCATATGCCCGGCAAATCGACTGCCCAGGTTGAGGGTTCGGATACGCGTTATGTCCGTATCGGTTATTTACAAAGCCATTTTACCGCTTATGGCTCGGAACGGGCCTGGAACAACAGCTATTATGAAGGCTTGCGCTGGCCGGCGGATTATCCCTACACCGACAATGCGGTGATCAAGCGCGCCTGGGTCGCTTGCAAAAATTTTAAAGATAAGAGTGGAAATCATTGGGATTATCTTGGATTTCCGTTTACCGCCGGTCAGGTGGGTGAAACGATATTTCCTGTCGAGCTCAAACAAACCGCCAAATTCGAGTCTCCGGTGGTCCTGGTTGACGGAACCAATATTACCGCCCCTTACGCCGGCGATGTAGACGAAATCGATCCGGATCAAATACCGGATCGCATCGTCACCAACATCGTCAACACGTCCATGGGATTGACCATCAACCGCACGGTATATGCATTCAGCCAGCAGTATCACGACAGCTATTTTATCAAGGTTTTCACCCTGACCAATACGGGCAACATCGATTACGATGATGACATCGAACTCAACAATAGCCTCGAAGGTGTTCGTATCGGCTGGAGCATTCGATACAGCGTCAGCCGTGAAGGATCTTTTGCTATCGGTTCGCACCAGTCGTGGGGTAAATATAGCTGGGTATCGATACGAGGCGAAGATTATCCGCAACACGCGGATGAAAAAATCACCGAGGATAATCCCATTGTGGACTGGATACGCTGTGGATTTCAATGGGCCGGGCAATCCGAATTCAATACCTTTGATAATCTCGGTGGCCCGGATGTTACCCGGACCGGGCGTCTGCGTGCACCGCAGCACGCCGGTATCGCGATCCTGCATGTGGACAAGAGTGCAGATGATTCCAGCGATGATTCGCAACAACCGGCAACGCTCGGGTGGCATGCCGGAGACACTTATCCTTCAATCGGTGTCGTTTCATTGTCTTCCATGGGCGCCATGTCGCGTCTATATGATATGTTGAGCGGCATTCCTTATCAAAGTGCAGGCGGAACCGATGATTTTTGGGAGAGCTATCACGAGAGCAATCCGGTTCCCTATACCGTACACAACGACGGCGGCGGCACCAATGTCTGGATCAACTATGGTCCATGGGACCTGAAGCCCGGAGAGAGCGTCACCTTTGTGGAAGCGGAAGCGGTTAATGGGCTCGGCCGGCAGATGTGCGAAGAAATCGGTACGCGCTGGAAAAAAGCTCACGACGATGCTGATGACAAGGGCCCTTTTGAGCTACCCGGCGGAGGCACCACCACGGATGAGGATGAATACAAAAACGCCTGGTTTTATACCGGCAGAGATTCCATTCTGCAGGTTTTTGGACGTGCCAGGCGCAATGTGAATGCCGATTAT
>CAZSOP010000340.1:0-210 GCA_964608385.1 uncultured Cytophagia bacterium | reverse complement strand
GGGGGGGGAGAAAAAAAACAAAACCCCCTGTTTTTAGCCGGGAAGATATCCTATTCTGTTGTTTTTGGGGCGGGCGGGGCAAAATGAGAACGCAAATAAAAAAACAGTCGAACCGCCACAACCACCGACCGTATTCGAGGTCAATTCCGGCGGAGACCGTATCAGCCTCTCCTGGAGCCCCAGCCCCTCTGAGGATGAACCGGACTTTGC
>CAZSOP010000339.1:0-5039 GCA_964608385.1 uncultured Cytophagia bacterium | reverse complement strand
CTGGAACCATTGTCGTCGTTCTTTTGCTGGCGCTTGTTTTGCTAAAACTGGCTCTGGTTTTGTCGTCCAAAATCACATCCATGCTGGTGAAAAAACGGCCGGATGGCGAATCGAAAAAACGGGCCAAAACCCTGAGCGCGGTTGTGCGTCATGTTTTTGTGGTGATCATTTGGGCGGTCGTCGCCATGATTGTATTGAGCGAGGTGGGCATTGAGATCGGACCCATTTTGGCGGCTGCAGGAATCGTTGGTTTGGCGGTCGGCTTTGGCGCTCAGGATCTGGTTAAAGACATCCTCAATGGATTTTTTATTTTGCTTGAAGACCAGATTCGGGTTGGCGATGTGGTTCAAATTGCCGGCAAGGCCGGACTGGTGGAAAAAGTGAATCTAAAGATGACCATATTGCGCGACCTGCAGGGTCATGTGCATTTCATTCCCAATGGTTCCATCGATACGGTCACCAATATGACCAAGAAATTTTCTTTTTATTTGTTTGAATTCGGCGTTGCCTATCGCGAAGATGTCGATAAGGTGATCGCGGTCATCAAACAGGTGGATGAGGATATACGCAATGACGAGGATTTTAAATATGAAATACTGGAACCGATTGAGATTCTGGGTTTGGACAAATTTGCCGATTCGGCCATTATCATCAAAGCCAGAATTAAAACCATGCCGATTAAACAATGGCATGTGGGACGCGAGTTCAACCGCCGAATCAAAAAAGCCTTTGATGAAATGGATATCGAGATTCCCTTTCCGCATCTCACCCTTTATATGGGACAGGATAAAACCGGCGATGCCCCGCCGCTTTATTATCAGGAAAAAAAGTCGTAACCGGGAAAAGCAGATGAAATGGCCCCTTTTTTCAAAAAGCGTTTTCTGACCAAAGTAAAAGCCCCGGGAACCCCGATTTTTATCGGTGAAAAAAAGGTGGAAAAGCCGCACATTCGCGTCATCGATACCTATCGCGATATACTCACCAGTCAGGTGAATATATACCACTCTAATACCAACACGCGGTTGAACGATATCATACGAGTGCTCACCATTTTTTCGGTGATCTTTATTCCCCTCAGCTTTCTCGCCGGTGTTTATGGCACCAATTTCGACTATCTGCCGGAACTGCACTTAAAATACAGTTATCCCGTTTTCTGGCTGGTTATCATTACCGTTGCCGGGATCATGCTTTGGCTTTTTAAACGCAAGGGATGGCTTTAAACGCGGATTAACCGGATTAAACGAATGTCGCGGATTCATCCTCGTCGTTGTTGCTAAAAGAGATGCACAGAATTTACATATCGACGTGAATGAATCTGTGTAATCCGCTAAATCCGTTTAATCCGCGTTCTTATTCGCGTTCCCTTTGGCCATGGCCTCTACGTTTTGCGGCGGTACGTTGGGCAGAAGCGCTTCGTGGCTGGGGCTGATAATCAGGTTGGGTCCAAGCAGTGATCTGACGCGTCTGACCTCTTCTTCAACCTCTTCAGGGGTTGCATGCACCAATATTTCCTGGGTATCGATGCCGCCTAAAAAGGCGATGCGTCCCTTGAAATGGGCGGCCAGGGTTTCGGCGTCCATATTGGCGGCTTTGGCTTGCAGCGGGTGCAGGCAGTCGACACCGGCATCGATCAGGCGTTCGATCACTTTAAATATCGAGCCGCAGGAATGCAGGATGACCTGATAGCCGTGCTCATGTGCCTGTCGGGTGAATTTTGCAAACCAGGGCATGACGAATTGGTCGAACAGGGACGGCGCCATGATCAAATCCAGCTGGGTGCCGAAATCGTTGCCGAAAAAGTAAGCATCAATCAGAGTACCGGCTTTTTCATAGAGCATCTCATTGGCCTGGTAATAAAAATTACAGACGCGATCGGTAACCGCATGTACCACCTCCGGATGGGTATACATTTTGATCAGATAGGCTTCCATGCCGAAAAGGTCCATCAGGTGATGATAAAACGGCGTCCAAAAACCGCCGGCTCGGTAAACCTCTCCGGCGTTTTCGAGAGCGGAGATCACCTCGTCAAAATCCAAATAATCGGTGTTCGGCCATTCATAGGCGTCGACCTCTGCCACCGATTCACAATCGGCAAACGGGCCTGCCTGGCCGTGACTCTTTTTATCCAACCCCTCTTTGAAGAGAGGCTGTCCCTGCGGATGTTGATAGGTCGATTCAAACCGTTGGGGATGTATCCAGCGAAAATCATCGCCGAGTTTTTGCCGCAGCTCTTCTTCGGTACGGGTGTTAAAATAGCGGTGGTAGCGTTGCATGCTTTCAGGCCAGGGATTTCCGAGCCAAAATCCACAGCGATCGGCGGATTCACCGCTGATCAGGCGTTTTATTCGTTCTCTGCTGTTCATGTTCAATCCGATGCGATAAATTGTGAGGCTGATTTTTGCTTGTTGATTCTTTGTTTATGATTTACTACTTTGAAATAATTTAATAGATACTTTTGTTTGATTAGTATAGCACTATTATGTTAAAACAACAGGTTGACCGGTATGAGGGCAAGGAATATGAAAAGCAAAACAACTGCACTCATCGTCGTATTTGTCGTTAGTCTAACCGCTTTTCCGGCGGCGCAAGATGTTAATATAGAGTATTCTATAGAAAAAATCGAGCAATTTTTAAGCGATGATTCGCTGTCGATTGTGGTCCCCAGAGCCATTCGTTTCAAGGGAGACAAGGCCAAAACGGCAGTCATTACCCGACCGGACGGATTTTTTATGCGAGTCAAGATCAAATGCGCTCCTCCGGGAGGGATGGAAACCAACAACCAGCCTCGTTATGAAATAGCGGCATACAAGCTGCAAAAGTTTTTTCTCGACAAGCATGAATACGTGGTACCGCCAACGGTGATTCGGGCCTTTGCGACCGATGTATTGCAACAATTTGATCCAAAAGCAGAGCCGACATTCGGCAATATGGAAGAATCGATTTGCGGTCTTCAATACTGGCTCAACAGTGTAACCTCGGATAATGTACTGGAAAACAAGCGCCTGAAGGTGGACGCGCTTTATGCCAAACACTTTGCCAATATGAATATTTTAACTTATATCATCAAGCACAGCGATTCCAACAAGGGCAATGTATTGATTTCATCCGATCCGAAGAATCCGCGTCTTTTCGTCGTCGACAATGGCCTTGCGTTTGGAGATACCTATAGTGAGCGCGGCTATCGCTGGCGCAAGTTACACGTCGACAAGGTACCGAAAAAGAGTATCGACCGCTTGCGGCGGGTCACAGAGGCAGAAATGGAGCGGGAATTGCTGGTCGTCACCCAATTCAGGATTGTTGACGGCAAGTTTGAACCGGTTGAGCCGACCGAACCACACAACAAACATGTCGGTGTGACCAAACGCGATGATATCGTTCAGTTTGGATTGACGGAAAAGGAAATTGATCTTGTTTATGGCAAGATTCGGGATCTTTTATGGATGGTAGACCATGATAGATTGGAAACATTTTAGTATATGACGAAAGCGCTTGAAAAATACCGCCTTGTATGGCTGGGTATGTTGATCGGGTTATTGCCGCTATTGTTGAATGCCGCCACAGGGTATGATCGAAAGTTTCGCGTCGATGGTGAGTATGGCTTGTGGGTGGAAAAGATCGATGATGAAGTGGTGGTGCACTGGATGACCATGGATGCGGATTCCGGTTTTCTGCGCGTTTACGATAACGCCGGCAGCAGCTCCTTTTTCAAAACGCCGGCGGATTATGCCCATATGGCAGCCTTTCACGTTGACGGAAACAGAGATATTACTATAGAATATGGCAGTCTCGAATATCCCGAATATGCAGAGCAGACCGTTCTTTATCTCAGCGAAATAGACACACCACAGCCATCGGTATTCACCGGCGCGGATAGCGTTTTTGTTGTCGGTGATATTCACGGCAAGTATAACAATCTCGTCTCTATTTTACAGCAGGGGGGCGTTATCGATGCCTCGCTCGACTGGATGGCGGGGCGTGGTCATCTTGTGATTATGGGGGATGTATTTGACCGCGGACATGATGTGATTAAAAGTTTGTGGTTTCTTTACCGGCTTGAGCGCCGGGCCCGTGAGTCCGGTGGTGAGCTCAGTCTTTTGCTCGGCAATCACGAAATTATGATTTTTACCGGCGACACCCGCTATGTGACCAACAAGGAGCTGTTGATCGCGCGTTATCATCAGGTCGACTATGCTGAAATGTTCGATATTCAACACTCCGTGCTCGGTAACTGGCTGGCACAACAACTGGGGTTATTGAAAATCGATGATCTTTTATTCGCCCACGGCGGTATCGTGTTTCCCTATGCCAAAATAAATGTGGAAGCGTTTAATAAAATCATGTATACCTATCTGAATGAGGAAAATTTTGCTGCAAATATAAAAAGAGCCATGCAAATCCGGCATCGCTGTTTTTCTTCTGTTTTACCGGATATGTTTCGTTTCTTTTTCGATCCACGCAGCGTCTTCTGGTATCGCGATTTTGTCTGCAGCGATGATGTGCAAGCCGACCTCGATCTCGTTCTCGATCGATATCAGGTTCGTCATCTCATCGTCGGACATTCCCGCGTCAGTCAAATCCAGACGTTTTATGACAACAAGGTCATTGCCGTCGATATGCTCGATTCCGCCTCGGAAATGCTGATTGCTATAAGAACCCCGATGAAAAGCAATACGTTTTACCGCCTCACCCTGGATGGAAAAAAACAAAAACTCTTTGAGGACAATCAGTCGATCATCGAGCCGACGACGACATCGCTCTCCTATTAAACCAAAGATTGAAACGTGGATTGAACGGATTGCGCGTATTACGCGTATTACGCGTATTCACCTGTGCTGCCTGGTATCATGAAATAATTTTAATTTATTCGCAAATGCATGTAGAGACGCCTGACTCGGGCGTCTCTACACGATTGGTTCCGGAAGAATGGAATTATTGTCACGAAAACAAACGATCCCGTTCCAGTCTCCGGCTTGCTCTCGTTCCCAGCCTCTTGAATCTCGTTCCCAGTCTCTGGCTATTCTCGTTTTGTAGAAATCATT
>CAZSOP010000338.1:0-5059 GCA_964608385.1 uncultured Cytophagia bacterium | reverse complement strand
CTTGTAAAAATGATGATTTTGATTATTTTGGACAGCAGTGGGTTTGTGTAAAGTTATAACGATAAGACCATGCTTTTTTTTGGATGTAATGATGGATGATCTTTGGGCTCTAAAAGCCTTTTTTTACGACCAAATAAGAGAATACTGGCCACTGAACAACATCCTCAAACTCGAACTGGCAAACATCCAAAAAGTCCTGATGCGTGCCGGCTCGATACAGGGACCTGTTTTGGATTTAGGATGCGGAACCGGAACTTTAAGGCGAATCTTACCATCCCAACTGGATATTACCGGCATTGACAAATCCAGGCAGATGCTAAACCGGTGCCGCAAAAAATCCTACCATTTTCTCATTCAGGCAAACGCTCGCGCTTTGCCTCTTTGTGACAATTGTTATGATTTGGTGATTGCTGTTGGGCTGTTGGAATATTTCCGCAATCCCGATTTTGTGCTGAATGCAGTTCGTTACGTTATTAGACCGGGGGGTCACTTTCTGTTCACCACATCTCCTTCGAGCTGGTTCACGTGCTTGAGAAAAGCGGGTGGAATTCCGCTCTATTATCACTCAACCGACGAAATTATTGAGAAAACGGAGATGGCTTGTATAGCATCGGAAAAGTCCTATAGCCAGATCGTCCTTTTGTTTCAAAAACGAAGAGAACCTGTTTTATCGCTTTAGGGTCTTTGGGTTCATATGAAAAGGAAGTGATGGAGTGCGACCTGAGCCAATACTTTGACATCATACCACACGGTCGTTTGCTGGATTATGTGAAACAACGAATCCGTGACAAGCGGGTGGTAAGGCTGATCAGGATGTGTTGGACGGATTTCATTTTATTCATAGCGCAGTGCTTCCACCGGATCGACCTGAGCCGCTTTTTTGGCCGGGAAAAACCCTGCCATCAAGCCGATAACACCCAATACCGATACGGATAACAGCATCACCCCGGATGACATGAGGGGTCGGCCGAGGAACTGCATGGCCCCATCTCCGGCCGGCACCATCCAAATGAGTTTAATGATCGAATAGGATAAAAGTATACCACCCGCACCGCCGATTGCTGCAATCAAGAGGGATTCAAAAATGATCTGTAACATGATGTGCCGTTTTTTAGCCCCGATCGCGCGTTTAATACCAAACTCCCGGGTACGCTCCTTCACCACAACATACATGATATTTGCGACGCCAACCCCGGCAACGATTAAGGTCATAGCCCCCAGAACACCTAAAAATATTTTGATACCCAGAAAGACGCGATCCTGTATTTTTATACCTTCTGCCATATCCCAAACGGCAATGGCGCGCTCATCTTTTGGGTCAAAACGGTGCTTTTTACCGAGGACCTGATAGATTTGTTGCTTAATTTGGTCTGAATATTTGTCGTCATATGATTTTACAATGATCGAGTTGATATATCTCCATCCGTACAAACTCATAAATGTGGACAGAGGTATAATGGCGCGTCTGTCATCCGGCCCGTTATTCATCGATGTTTGCAGCTTGCTGGGCAAAACACCAATGACTTTAAAAGGAACGCCGTCGATGTCCAGTCGTTGTCCGATCGGGTCTTTAGTTCCAAAAAGCTCTTCAGCGATGACCGAACCCAGAAAAACGACGCGGCGTTTTTGCGTCAGGTCTATGTCATTAATAAAACGTCCTCCCGGCTGCGGATACATGCGACGCAAAACTTTAAACTGCGGATAAACGCCTTCCATGTGGGTGGTGGCGCTTTTTTGCTCGTTTCGCAGCTGAACGGGTCTTCCTGCCTGGGCGCTGATCCAGCCGATTTCCGGAATGTTTTGTTTTAAAAGAGGAATATCGCGCTCAGTAAAGCGAATTCTGCGACCAACGGGTAGCCCCTGATATTCCATTCTGGTTTGAGATCCATAAACCGTAATAATGCGGTCTCCGGCATTCAACAGGCTTTCGCGCATGCGGAAATTGAGACCGGATCCAAAGGACATCAGCAAAATCACCGCCAGTGTCCCCCAGGTGATGGCAAAGGTGGTCAGAAATGCCCTCATTTTCTGCTTTTTTATATCCTGAAAAAACTCACTCAACAATACAAATATATGCATAACGGTTTCCTGCTTAAAGTCGGATGGAATCGATTACAGTCATGTTTGCCGCTTTTCTTGCCGGGAAAAACCCTGCGATGATGCCGATAAGACCAAGTACAGATATAGAGATAGCCACAACCGGCCAGGAGATTGATGGATTTCCGACATATTCATCAAAGGGCAACATGCCGATCAACTTGACGAGCAGAAGAGAGGCGGTAAATCCGATAAAGGCGCCAAAACTTATAATAATGATTGCCTCGGTCATAAATTGAAGCATAATATGCTTGCGTTTAGCTCCGATTGACCGGCGGATGCCGATTTCTCTTGTACGTTCCTGGACCACAACATACATTATATTGGCAAGTCCAATACCACCTACTGTTAGAGTCATAATTCCAATAATTCCCATAAAGATATTGAATCCAAGAGAAAAATAATATATAAACTCATCTGATTCGGAGGTATCCCAGATCCACAAAGCTTCGCTGTCCTCAGGATCGAATTTGTGCTCTTTACCGATGACCTGATAAACGCGTTTCCGGGTTTGTTCATTCAGAGTTGGATCGTGCATTTTATAGATAATATTGCTGAGATACCTGTGGCCGAAAAACGATCGAAAGGTGGTATAGGGAATAAACGCCCGATCCTTGTCGCGTGAATTATAGGAAGACGCCTGAGTTTTTTCTCTCAGCACACCGATGACCAGAAATGGTGAATCACCAATATTAACATATTGACCCACTGCTTCTTCATCCCCGAACAAAAATTCTTTTAGGTCGTTTCCCAAAAAAACGACTCTTCGTTTTTCTTCAATATCGAGTTCGTTCAACCAGCGTCCCTGACGTTGAGGTCTTTCGTGTCTCATAAGGCCATATTCCTCATTGGCACCGGTAATATTGGGGTTTATCGATTTGCTGCCGCGATGGATCGCTGCTCGCCATGTGCTGTATTCAGGACTGATCATATCTATGTTTCTTATTTCGGATTGCATTAAATCTACATCGGATTCTCGAAAGTGAATTTGTCTGCCACGATTGAATCCCTGAAATGGTTTGCCGGTTTTGCCCGCCCATATGATAACAATTCCTTCCCCGATGCCGTGCATGTTTTTACTCATGGCATGCTGTACGCCCACCCCAAACGCCAGCAAAACAACTATACTGATCGTACCCCAAATGATACCAAACATCGTCATAAAGGTACGCGCTTTATACTGCCTGAGATAGTGAAAGATTTCCCGTATTGTATCAAATAATTGAGCCATGATTCTATCTCTAGATAATATCCCTTTCCTTTTTTTCAAGAACCTTTTGTCCTTTTTGTAAACCGGATTTTACCTCAATTTTAATCGCATCGCTGAGGCCGGTTTCGATATATTTCTCGACCGAACTTCCGTCCTCAGATAAAATCTGGACGAAGGCTGAATCATTGCGAAAAGTGACCACTCTTTCCGGAATCGCCAGAATGCTGTCTTCTCTGGCGATAATGATATTGGCATTGGCGGAAAACCCTGCCCGTAAAATCACATCGCCAACTTTTAAAAGTTCAATTTCAACCGGGAAAACGGTTGTGTTGTCTTCCTTTTTTGCTTTTAATGAGATTAACGAAACCACGCCTTCGACAGTTTTGCCCGGCAAGGCTCCGATTTCCAATTTCGCCGGCATCCCTTCCTTTATTTTTCCGACATCAATCTCATCGATCGTGCCGCGGAAAATCAGTTCTTCCATATCCGCCATTTTCATCAATTCGGTACCGGCCTGATAAGAGGTCAATGGAACAACCGGATCTCCAACATTGACTGATTTTTCCAAAATATAGCCTGTAATCGGTGCCTTGATTACGGTTTCAATATTGGTGTTTGCAATCCGCACTTTACCTTTTTCAAGCAATTCCAGTTGCTCGATTGCAATTTGATGTTCCAACACAGCCTGGTCGTACAGGCGACGTATATTTTCGAAATCCTGATCCGATATCAATCCCCGTTCTTTTAATTGATTTTGACGATCCAGCTCGTTTTTCAACTTTCTAACGTCTATCTCTTTTCTTTCAACGTTCCTTTTGCCTTCAGCCAATTCAATGGGTGTGGGGTCGGGTTTGACTTCCAGGAGAGGTTCTCCCTGTTCCACATAGTCCCCGACGTCAGCATAGAGTTTGCCAACCACTCCGGAAATTTTAGACTTGACAGCAATTTCTATTTTCGCTTCAATGGCACCCAATGCCATCGCTTTTTTAATGATATTGACCTTTTCGACCTTGACGACGGATTGTTGATGTTCAGATGAATTGTTGTTGAAATTTTTAATGACTACAAACAAAACCACACTTGTGATAATGACCAGGGCAATAATTCCGATAATCCAACCTGGTTTTCGTTTTTTAATGGCCATGAACGAAGAACCTCCCAAATATATATCTGGTTTTAACTTTTCACTCTATGATAGGTACGTGAATAGAACATTGAAAGTTACATGAAATTACTCTGATAGAATAAAAAGAGGTGGTGATCCTAAACTTTTCCGTAAAAAAAAAGCCCAAAGCAAACGCTTTGGGCAGGAATGGGCCGAACAGGGAGGGATAAAACTCAGGCCAGGTTTTCCAGCATATTCAGAACGTGTTTGTAAAAGGTTTCTACTGTACCGATATGAACTTTTTCTTCGGGGGAATGGGGATGTTTGATCGTCGGCCCCAGTGAAATCATATCCATTCCTTCATATTTATCCCCAATCAGTCCGCATTCGAGGCCGGCATGAATGGCTTCGTATTTGGCCTCTTCTCCCGTGGTTTCTTTATATGTATCCAGAGCGACTTTGAGAATATCGGAATCCAGATTGGGCAACCATCCGGGATATCCTTCTGGTTTCTCAATGTCAGCGCCGGCAAGCGTACCGATTGCTGTCAGTTTATCCCGGGTAGCTTTCAGAGCGGCACCATTTGAACTTCGGCTACTGAGATGCAATTTTGCTTCCTTTTCTGAGCATTTAACAGAAGCGACATT
>CAZSOP010000337.1:0-5063 GCA_964608385.1 uncultured Cytophagia bacterium | reverse complement strand
CATTCTGACCAAGGAAAAAATTGAAAAAATGGTAGATGATCTTGTTGAAAAAGGCAAACTCTCGGAAAAGGAGGGAAAAGCCTTTGTCGAAGAACTGGTTTCCAAATCCAGAGAATCCAGCCAGGATTTTGAAAACAAAATCAACGAAAAGGTGAGGAAATCCCTCAAAAAAATGGATATGGTCACCAAGGATGAGCTGGAATCTCTGGAGCGACGCGTTGCCAAACTGGAAAAGCAGTCCAAATCACAGAAATCCAGCCAGTAAATGCTCAGTATTCGCAAAATCGGTGTGCTGGGGCGCACTTACCGGCACCTGAACCGATATCGCCAAATCCTTCAAATTCTGTTCAAATACGGTTTCGATGATCTCATCGACAGACTGGGCATTGAACAGTATCTGGAAATCGGCCTGAAAATCATCTCCAGGCGCAAGAGGAAGGATATCAAAAGACTATCCCAGGCCGAGCGCATTCGGGAAGTTCTGGTCGAACTCGGACCGACGTTTATAAAAATGGGACAGGTCTTGTCAACCCGGACGGATCTGATTCCCCTGGAGTATATTCTTGAATTGTCCAAATTACAGGATCGCGTGCCGCCCTTTTCCTATGATCAGGTGTGCCAAATTTTTGATGAGGAATTCGGCAAATCACCGGAAGAGCTGTTCCAGTCTTTTGAAAAAGAACCCGAAGGCTCGGCGTCCATAGGACAAGTTCATAAAGCACAGCTCTTTAGCGATGAACTCGTCGCTGTAAAGGTTCAGCGTCCCGGCATTAAAAAAATAATCGAAATCGATCTCGAAATCCTCATGCACCTCGCAACGCTGGCGGAAAAGCATCTGGAAGAATTTGAGGCCCACAGACCCACCAAAATCATCAAAGAGTTTGCCCGCTCCCTGGAACGGGAACTTGATTACAGCATTGAAGCGGTTCATATCGAACGCTTTAATCGCCAATTCGCGGATGATCAAACCATTTATGTGCCAAAAGTGTACCGGGACCTAAGCTCAAAATGCATTCTGGTGATGGAATATGTATCCGGCATCAAGGCAACCGAGATCGAACGGATCAGGGAAAAGGGATATGATCTGAAAAAACTGGCCAGGCGGGGAACCGATCTGGTTATGAAACAAATCTTTGTTCATGGCTTTTTTCACGCAGACCCCCACCCGGGCAACGTCTGGGTTTTACCCAATGATACCATTTGTTTTCTGGACTTTGGCATGATGGGCAGAATCACCACCCGCGAACGGGATGATTTTGTCAACCTGGCCATGCAGGTGGTGCAGCAGGACGAGCACAAGACAACCTCTGCCCTGCTCAAAATTCTGACCTACCAGGAAGAACCCAACCGCGAAGAGCTGGAAAGGGATATCGCCAATTTCATCGAGGACAATATTAACCGATCTCTTAAAGAGGTCAATGCCGCTGAACTGATGCAGCACCTCTTAACCATCGTAAGGCGCTATAATCTAAGCATCAAATCCAGCTATTATATGATGCTCAAGGCACTCGCCGGCATTGAAATCGTCGGCAAAACCTGGGATCCGGATTTTCAGGTCATCGAACGGGCGGAGCCTTTTATCCGCCGTATCTATCTGCGGCGTTTTCATCCCAAGCACATCGCCAAGGAAATGTTTGCCTCGGGAAGCGAGTTTATTAATCTTGTGAAAACCATTCCGGATGACATGGGGACGCTGTTAACCCTGGCAAAAAAGGGCAAAATAAAGATCCAGTTCGAGCATCACCGCCTCGATGATCTGCAATCCACTTTTGACCGTGTCAGCAACAGGATATCGTATGCAATTGTACTCGCTGCCCTGGTCATCGGCTCATCACTTATAGTGCATTCAGACATTCCGCCGAAATGGAACGAAATCCCGGTTATCGGACTTGTCGGTTTTCTCGTTGCCGGCATCATGGGATTTGTCTTATTATGGTCGATTCTACGCCGGGGCCAGATGTAGCGATGTTTACTCCTTTAATGTTTCCAGGTCATCGATTAAGTCAATAACCGATAGCCCCGTATGATACCCCGGATCCGCATCCGGCGTGGCAGGTATGCAGTCTGAGGGGGCCCCGTTTTTATCCCGCATCTGAATGGCCATGAGATAGACATCTGGATTGACATAATTGAACATAAAATCATTGCAACAGGTCATCAGCGCCGTCAAAATAGCCTTTTGCTGTTTCGCCGGCCGGTAGAGTCGAAGAATCCCGGATGCCGCCCGCATGGCTTCCGGCAAGGGCCACCATGGCATATTTCCGTTTATTACCTGGCGGCTGAGCAGGTCAAAAGACAACTGGATTCCACCTCCGTTCTGATTGTAGCCCATCGCAAAATTATGAAGAAAAAATGACGGCAGCAGCTCTGCGGATGCATCCAGTACGCTGTCGAACGCCTCATCCCCGCTCTCTTTCATGTTTTTGAACAATTTAACCAGCAGTCCCACTGCTTCCAATGCGTGGCCGGGACTGGAGCTGATTTTGCCCTGTTCATAAAAGGGCAAGCCGCCGGGATCGATGGCACCTATGTAATCATAGTATTCAAGGCCCTCAAAGCGTCCCAAATTAATATGGTGATCGACGAGATGGTCGTAAAACGCCCTGCCGCGCTCCAAATAATGTTTTTTCTTTGTCTTTTCATAAAAATAGACCAACGCCCCGACGGCGATCATCCAGGGGCCTTCATGACAGATATCTCTGTTAGGGGTTGCGGGGTTGTAAAAAAAAGCACTGTCATTGACAAATTTTCCGTTCTCAATGTCCTGCAAAGCGAATTGAAGCAGCGAAATCGCTTCCTGCCGCCAGGAGGAATTATCCAACAACCAGGCGGCGGCCAACAATCCCTTGGCGTAAAAGAGATGGCTGAAATTAACGCCGTCGGGTACATTCGTTTTTCTCAATCCCAGTGTTTCATCCGCAACAACGGCATCTCCGGCAGGGGTCATGCAGAAAAAAAGACGATTTTCGCTCTTTCGGCGAATCTCCTCGAGTGAAAGGGTAACCTCGTTGATGATTTGCTGCAGCCGATCGATTCGCCAACGGCGCTCCTCATCAGAATAGAAGCGGCATTGCTGCAACCAGACGATATGCTCAACCAGCGCTTCCAGCCCGCGTCCCTGAATCCAGATATAGACGGCCTGTTTGCCTTTAAAGGTATCTGCGATATTTTCCACCGGATCAAAATTCTCGCCGCTGCTGGTGTTGAGCTTTGTATCGATAAAAGGATAACCGGGGTCGCTGTCATAACGGGCAATAATGGTATCCAGTACGGTGAGGTTCATGAGGCGGTAATCATCGATTGTTTTTAACAGTTCGCTTATCGACGGTGCGGATAGTCGATACGGTGCCCAGGCCGAAGATCTCTTCAGTTCAGTCATATATTTCCTTTCCAATCATCAAATCCTGCTCCAGATCATAAGGGGAAGACATAAATAATCGAGTTATCATCCGTCATTTTCAAACAATGGCTGAATATAAGCATTTTCTCGCGGTTACGCAATGAGAGACAAATTTTTCCATTGTATGACGGCGGCATTTTTATTATCTTCATAAAGCAAAGTAAAAACATCGAAATGAAGAGGAAAGATAATGACAAAAACAGCTCTATCCACCATTCTGGTATTCTTGTTCACAGCCGCTGCCATATCCGATGAAACGATCGCCATCAACAGCGATGAATACCTCAAATATGCGACCGAGGCTGCAGAGTCTTACTGGAACCACTATGATGAACATATCCAACAATGGGCCGAAGGAATCGATCTGGAACACGTTTTCGGTTACCGGCCGCCTTCCGGACCGATTTTTCTCGCCTATGTCAGCGCCTGGCTCTACGATCTTACCGGTGACAGCCGCTATGCCGAACGGGCGCGAAAATGTCTGGTTGAATATGGTGAATTCAGAAACAACTATCCCGAGGATTTCTGGACCGACAAGCCGGGCTATGAAAGCGGTCCTGCGCCGATCGGTAACTTTTTTTTCGCTCCCATGTACATAAAAGCCTATATGAAACTCGAGGAAAGCGGCGTTTTTTCCGAATCAGATAAAAAAATCATCACCGAAAACATTGTCCTCAGCTGTGACCAGCAATTGCGCACCCAGGAATGGGGAGCGATGAATCGGGGCATGATCCGTGCCGAGGTGTTCCATCTGGCTTCAAAAGCCATTGGCGATCATCCGCAGGCAGAAACCTACAAAATGATCGCCAAGGCCATTTATGAGGACAGCTGGGGCGCTTGGGAAATCGAGGATGCCAGCCACTATAACGCCATACATCTCTATTCCCTGGTGTCGCTGGCCGAATATCTCGATGAAGAACAATTCTGGAACCTTGCCGTCACCCGCTATATGATGCAGTTTTATACCCACCTGCTGGCCCCTTATGGCATGATCCCCGATTTCGGCGATGCCCATCTCTACAGCAACTGGTGGCGTTGGACGGCGATTTTGGAAAAAGCGGCAACCGAGTTTCAGGACGGCGAGATCAAATACGCAGCAACCCGCATCGCCCGCTCGCTCTGGCCCTTTGATAAAAACAAAAAATCAATGTGGGGTGCCGTCATCGCCATCGATTGCTGGCGCTGGAGCGATGACGACTTGAAACCGCTTGCTCCCAAAAACAAAAGCGAAATCGTACTTGAAGATGTGATCGGCAAAAAAATCGTCTTCCGCAGTGGCTATGATCCCAAAGCGACCTATATGCTGCTCAATTTCAAGGACGAGGGAATTGCCGGTTTTCTGGATCGCGAATACCTTCGGCTGTCGATCCCTGTTGAAGAGGAAAAGATGACCCACGGTCATTCGGACGAAAACGATATATCTCTGTTAATGACGGATGGTTCGATCCTGCTGCACGATGGCGGCTATCGCGACATGATGCCCAGCGGTCCTTATGGCGCCTATCGCGCCGATTATTTTCACAACCGCGTCGTCATACGGCCGGGTAAAATCTTTAAAGGACAGGAAAAAGGGCTTTATCGCTATTCCATCCGAGACAGTGCCGCCATCCCCGGTCAAGGGATTATGGAGTATATTCGCAATTCCGGTGCCTACAGGCCTTCC
>CAZSOP010000336.1:4619-5067 GCA_964608385.1 uncultured Cytophagia bacterium | reverse complement strand
GCCCGGATCATTGCAGAAAGCCGTGACATTCTCAACGGCAAAGTAATTACTTCCCGAATGCCGAATTTATGGGATGGTAAGGCTGCAGAACGGATTGTCAAAATCCTTGGGGAGTAAATTTCAGTCTACATAAGTTTATGTATTCGAAATTGATCAATTCTTTTCCGACGTTTTTCCCTCGAGTCGTCTATTGGGAACTCAGACAGATATTTCCGTTGTTCGTTAGATTAGTGGCTTCCAATCAGATTATACGAGGATCATCTCAACAGAAATTGGTGTCACGTATCAAAAAGCATTTTGTTGTCCCGGAATGTATTCTATTAAATTCAGGGTCAAGCGCGATAGCGTTGGCTCTGGATACGTTCAGGCAATTTTATCCGATTAAGAGCGAGGTTATTGTTCCGGTGTATATCTGTCCGTCTGTCATCCGAGCTATAAAACGCTCCGG
>CAZSOP010000336.1:0-4609 GCA_964608385.1 uncultured Cytophagia bacterium | reverse complement strand
GTCTAACCCCTTGCTTTACCGCGATTAAACACGATCTTACACTGTCACCAGAGGACCTAAAGAATAAGCTGAATAAAAATACATTAGCTGTTATTATTCCTCATCTTTATGGCTATCCAGCCAAGATTGTCGAATGTGTTCAGATTGTCAAACACTCGGATTCATCAATTTTTCTCATTGATGATGCGGCCCCAGCATTTGATATAACGGTTCAAAAGCGGAAATTAGGCACATGGGGCGATGCCGGAGTTTTCAGTTTTGGCCCTTCTAAACAGCTTACGGCAACAGGCGGCGGCGCCCTGGTCATATCAAATCCTGAAATCCTCCCGAAAATCAAGCAACGGCTGCCCACTATTCCGGAGCCCTCCGTTAAACAAAGCATTATAAAATTTCTAACATTTTGGTGGAAGCTTGTCTGCATCCGGTACAGCCCGTTAATGGCATATTGGTATGATACGTATGTTCCGTTTGCTTCCCGAACAAAAGCCGCTCGTCCACACGGCATAACCAGAATGAGCAATCTGGATGCGGCACTCGTGTTATGGTTATGGCAGCGAAAAGACGCTATTCAGAGCCAGCGAAGCCGGATTATGGAATACTACATGCAACATCTTCGGAATTTTCCCGGAATTTCTTTTCCTCAAGAGCACGCTCCGGAATTTTGTGTGTCTCGATTCTACATGCGTACCGCAGGTCTGGCAGCTACACGCAATCAGAGAGGAAAAATTGTTCAGGATAATCCATTAGTGACAGACTTATCTCAAAACGGTATTCGAACAGGTTATGGCTATACTCTATTAAATGATGATTTAGGCCCAGAGGGAAGCACACTCCGTGAAGAACAGTATGCCTGGTTAGATGAATTGATCTGGCTGCCGGTTGACCATAAACACGATGTGACTCAATACGAAGTTGTTATAAATGCAATCAAATCATTTTTTGCCACGCACTCAGGGGCAAATGACGCATCGGGCTTTTAATTATGCCAACAATCACGCTTATCCGAAGTCGGTTAATGGCTCAATATTCAACAAAGACGCATTGCCTGTGCAGTGAAGATCATTTCGTATATAGCTATGTTTATGGAACCGGGGCGTTGGAACGCCTTTTCCAATTATCCTGCCCGGCCTCCTCTCTTGTAGGAAGAAGCAAAGATACGCTTTTACGAAGCCCGCTCATCCGAGCTTTACGACGGAACATTGGCATTTTCAACGTCATAGAGATTCCGACAGGCACGATTATTGCGGTGTATGACAACATTTATCGTTACTCGCATTCGCAGACTTCCGGCGTTGCGGAACAGACTGTATCGTTGAAGCAATTCGGTTTTTTCGCCCCATTAAAAAATGGCGTTGCGGTAAATCCGGAAAATAATTGTGTCTATTTTGGGGAATATCAGAATGCCAGACCCTATGCCGTAAAAATTATGCGTCTGTATGATGACGGAAAAGAAGCTGAAATCTGTTATACATTTCCAGCAGGTAAAATCAAACATATTCACTCAATCACCTGGGATTCATTCCGAAAATGGTTGTGGGTCGCAACGGGAGATTCTGACGAAGAAGTTGGGCTGTATTATACTGATGATGACTTTAAGACGCTTTCATATTTTAACGGAGGGAATCAGACCTGGCGCATGGTAAGCCTCCTTCCTACGGAAAATGCGCTCTATTGGGGGGCAGATGCCGGAAAAGATGCGACCGCAAACGATATTAATTATATTTTCCGCTGGAATTTTGATAAAGATTGTCGTAAACAACTCTGCTGCATAGGGAATCCTGCGTATTATTCGGTATTCCTCGATAATGGCGGGATGCTTATCGGCACAACATATGAGCCGGGAATGAAGCAGAACACAGAACAGGAAGCGGCAATCTGGTATTCACGAGGGGGAGAAGAATGGAACAAAATATGCTCTATTCCTTATAAACATTTACAGAAAACCAATAGAACGCAGTATGCAACGATTAATCTGCCTCAAGGCGTCATCCCCCATAATGCGGTTATTTTTACACCATTAAACACCCAACAATGGGATTTTGATCTTGTAACAATAGAAGATAACTGAATAATATTGATGAAAACAAAAGAGCCCATATATGCGGTTGTTATCGGGTTGAGTACCAACGGCCTTGCGAACGTTAGAGCCTTATGCCAACATGGTGTTCCGGTCATCATTTTTTTATCTCAGGAGCAGTCCCAGGAGGTGTATGCTGCGACGCGATACGGTCAGAAACACCTGGTCAAGGTGGGAAACGGAGCAGCCATCATTCAACACTTGCACGATCTTTCAAGGGAGGCCACCTATATTTTGTTTCCAACCGGAGACTCTCAGGTCAGCTATCTTTCTGATCATCGAGCCGACCTGCCCTCACATTGTATTTTGCCATTTCCTGAAGACCGGGTCGTCAAAATGCTTCTCGATAAACAGCCATTTGACAAATTTTGCCGAACCCACGCATTCCCTGTCCCCAAAACCACTCTAGTACAAAAGCACGAAGATATTCAACAGAGTTATCAGAATATGACGTTCCCAATAATCGCCAAGACGCCTATGAAAGTCTACAAAGAGGGATTGGGGAAGGCATATATCCTTTCTGACAAGGATGAATTACAGAGATGGTACGATTCCGTTCAAAGCATACACCAGGAATTTGTGCTTCAGGAATATATTCCCGGAACGGATCATTCAGTCTTTTTTACGATGCAGTATATTTCGGCAACAGGCAAATTGCTTGCTTCATTTACCGGGAGAAAAATTCGGCAATTTCCACCCTTAAAAGGCGGAACGGCATCGGCAGAGCCAGCATATAGTGAATTCCTGACCGATTTCACCTATCAGTTTTTTCGTAAAGCAAAATTTTGGGGTATCGGTTCCATGGAATATAAACTCGATGGGCGCACCGGAACATTTTATATGGTCGAACCGACTGTGGGTAGAACAGATTTTCAAGAAGGTGTGGCGATTGCTAATGGTGTGAATATCCCTCTCGTTGCCTATCAAGACATCGTAGGATTGGCTGTGCAGCCGGTATTTCAAAAAAGAAACGCCCATAAAGTTTGGATGCACGTCTTGTATGACCGGCTTGCGCGTGATTGGTATATGTCTCAGAAGGAACTCACGTATGTTGAATGGCTTGCCTCGCTTCGTCATGTGCGGGCTTTTGACGCTTTTTCCCTTCGAGATCCGGGACCTGCCCTCCTCTCTCTTCAGAAAAAAATTCTTAATCGTCTCCAAACGAGAGGTTCCAAACGGGTATAACATGAAAACAAAAAACCGATTTGTTAGAAATATCAGCAGCAATACAGCCGGTTTTTTGCTTAACGTGGTTATTGCCTTTTTTCTTTCGCCGTTTGTCGTCCACTCGCTTGGTGATAAGATATATGGGATATGGACGCTTGTCGTTTCCCTGAAAGGCTATTATGGCTTGCTTGATCTGGGCATTCGGTCGGCAGTGGGACAATATGTCACGCGATATTATGCTCAAAATGAGATAGAAGCTCTCAATCGCACGATGAATACCGCTTTAGCGATTATGGGCGGTGTTGCTGTGTTGATTACCCTCGTAAGCGGTATCATTGCCTGGGGAGCACCCCAGTGGTTTAACCTTGAGTACGGCAATATTATGATCCTCCGGCTGACGATTATCATAACCGGGATTACAATGGCGCTGACCTTCCCCGCGGCGGTTTTTGGGATTAGCATGTATGCAAGCCAGCGTTTTGATCTGCAGAATTTAGTGGCAGGCCTTGAACGAATTCTCATGGCAGGAGCTACGGTATTCGTACTCAAGGCTGGCTTCGGAATTTTGGGATTGGCCATAGTGGGCTTTGTTACAACGCTTATGGCCGGAATAGCAAATGTGATATTTGCCTTTCGGCTCCTGCGAGGGTTTCGAATTTCATCCCAGTTTATCTCAAAAGCCTCTCTCAAAGAACTCAGCCATTATGGGTTTTTTATGGCATTTATTAATATCGCCGGTCGAATTGTCACGAATCTTGACGCGATTGTCATCGGGGTTTTCATGACAGCGGAAGACATCACCTATTATGCCATTGGAGCGAATTTAATCCCATATTACTTTGCTCTTGTGAGTTCTGTAACACTTACGATCACTCCCCATGCCACATCACTCGATGCACAAGGTAAAAAGGAACGGCTCCGGTCTCTCTGGCTGAAATCATCCCGTGGTATTATTATGTTTGCCTCCCTTATAGCGGCAGGCCTGGTGTTTGTTGGCAAAGATTTCTTGAAAATTTGGATGGGTGAGCGATATGTCGCCGGGATTGCGAACATTTCCAGCGCCGATATCCTTAAGATACTTGCCATGGCGGCGCTCATCAGATTAGGCGCATCAGCAGGAAAACAGATGTGCTTTGCCATGCGCAGAGTTCAATTCCTGGCCTTACTGGCATTCATTGACGCCTGTCTGAATGTGCTGCTGAGCTGCTTATTAGTTCAAAAGTTCGGTCTGATTGGGGTCGCGGTCGGAACATTAGTGCCGATGGCTCTCATCTATGGGATTGTGCTTCCTGGTTTTATGATGAAAATTTTGGATGTTAAAATCACCGAATACATTGCTCGTGTCCCCTGGGGAGGACTCAGTAT
>CAZSOP010000335.1:0-5078 GCA_964608385.1 uncultured Cytophagia bacterium | reverse complement strand
TCGCCACGAGCGGAGCGTCCCCGGGCAGTGCTGAGCAGAGCGGGTATGTGGGGGCGGTAGGCAACGCCGCGCCGACGGCCAGCGGGTTGAGCGTACTCGGCACGCTGACCGTGGGCGAGACGCTGACGGCGGACTACACCTACAGCGATGCGGAGAGCGACCCGGAAGGCGCGTCCACGTTTCGGTGGTTCCGGGCCGATGACGCGAGCGGTACAAACGAAGCCGTGATCAGCGGGGCTGCGGCCAGCACCTATACCTTAGCAGCGGCTGACGCCGGCAAGTACATCAGCTTTGAAGTCACCCCGGTCGCCACGAGCGGAGCGTCCCCGGGCAGTGCTGAGCAGAGCGGGTATGTGGGGGCAATTACGACTGGAGGACTGAGTTTCACGATTACCGCTCCGGTTGGTTCAGGAGGAACTTCCCCTGGCACAGTGTGGGTTCCGATAAATTTCAAAGGAAATGTATCAAACGGATCAGTAGACGACATTATGTGGCAATTTGGCGATGCCGCGCCCGTGCAGTCTGAAGCCAAAGGCACTGACGATGTCTGGTTCTTGTATCCGAATCCGGGCCTATATACCGTGCAAGTCGTGGAACAGGCCGATCCATCGAACGTGTTAGATTCGATTACAGTAGATGTCTCCGGTTCAGGGGGTACGCTCGGACCGCCAGCAGAGAAATCGCTCGGCTCATTGATCGCCAGCGCCCCGGTATTCGGCGATATTGATCGTGATGGATACCTGGAGATCGTGACAACAGCCGGCACAGGCACTCCCACCGAACCGGCCGGCGCGGAAATTCGCGTGTACGAACATGACGGATCATTGAAATGGCAGAAGTCGTCAACTTCCGGGCGTTTCGGGTCATCGCCGCTGCTCGCGGATACAGATGGCGACGGCTATCCTGAAGTCTTCGCGCTCGACTCTACCGGGACTCTCTATGGGTGGTATAAGAATAGTACCTCATTACCAAATATGCCCAAACAGCATTCTAATATCAGCGATGTGTCCGTATTGGCCAGCCCGGCTATCGGCTACATTAACGACGACGACAAGCTGGATATCGCTTGGGGCGGGGATGACGGCGCCGGCAATGCCCGGCTGGTAGCCTATAGTTTTGACGATAATTCATTCATCGTTGATTATGCAATTCCGGTGAATGTCGGAACCGATTACCCGCGCACCAGTTCGATTGCGCTTGCTGATATTGACAATGATAATAGAAAAGAAATTTTTGTTGCCTATAGCAATCGTAGCGACTCTGACTCGGCGAAGCATCATGGTGAAGTGCTTCAATACCAATTAGATGGCACTTCAACCGTGTATGAAATGGATGATGGCGTATTTATGGGCTATGGCGGTACCGCAGAAACCGAATATGTCAATTCGTCGCCGGCAGTGGGGGATATTGAAGGCGATGGGACGTTTTCCCTCGTGATCGGGGGAACCGATGGCAAAGTGCATATTTGGGAAACGCGGGATACCGCAGGCTCCTTTGATACAACAGCAGCAAATTATCGTTCGTATACCACCGGAGTATCCGAACCAATCAGTGCATCCCCTGCACTTGCCGACTTGAATGACGACGGGACCTTGGATATGGTCGTGGCGAATAAAGTCGGTACGATTTATGCGATCAACGGGGCAGACCAGAGTGGGCTGTGGTCCAAGAGCATCGGCACAACGCCGGTTACCTCGCCGGTCATCGGAGATGTGGATGGCGATGAACGCTACGAAGTTGTCGTCGCCCGGATGCGCAGCGGACGCGTCTTTGTCATTGATGCTGAAAATGGAACAATCAATGAAGGCTTCAGCGCATCAATGGGAACAGACCGGCAGATCAGCGCGTCGCCGGCTATTGGCGATCTTGACCGGAACAATACCTATGAAGTCGTCGCTTCTGATGAAACCAAGCTGTATACCTGGAATATGACTGGCTCGCCCTGGGCGATTATCAAAGGCTGGCCGTTTTATCGGGGCAACGCCTATCGCGACGGCGCGATCAGTTCAGTCAATATTTATCCGACCGATGCGGTAGAAGAATCCTGGGATCCCGCTACAAACACGTGGAAAGTCAATGTCACCTTTACTAATGAAGGTTCAGGAGACGCAACCGAGGTCAGCGTGATGTATGTTGGTACGGATGATCCAACCTATTTTCAGTTAGTGTCTGATAATCCGTATGTGCCGACCTTCTCGATCCCCGGCGGTGGAGGAACAAAAACTATCACGTTCGAATTTGATCTGACTGGTTATGTAAACCAGGAAGTCTACTTCTACTTTGACATTATGTACACCGATCAGCATGGCAGCAAGTATCTTATTCACCGCTAGCTAACGTGCCGGCCCCCTCTGCACGCGTTGTGTTAGACGCCGTGCAGAGGGGGCGACAGGCAGCAGAACGGATATGCGCACAGTCGTTGTTATCGTCATTGCAGTCATTGCAATCATCGGCCTTTCTTTCCTGGTCACGCGGATGCCCCCGAAAGACGAAGCCCGGGAGCCGCGTCCACCTGTGGGAGTTCCAATGGCAGAACAGCCCTCCAGCGAGACGGACGGCGCTACCGCAACCGTTGTAACTTCCTCAGAGCGTCCCGTTCAGAGTCGGCCACACTTTCTGATTGTTACCGAGCACCAGGTAGAATATCAACTCCTGCCCAAAGACCACTGGCTAGCGAGTCAACGCGAAGAAGTAATCTACGAATTTGAACGCTTATACGAAAGTGAACAGCGACGCGGAGTGATAGTAGAGCAGAAAGAGCCGTTTGTGAAGGTAAACGTGCCGATCCTCAATCAGAACAACGCTCAATATCGCGGCCAAGAGTGATTTTTGCTTGACAAAATCCGACTTTTGTTCTTTCTATTGGGAATAGTGGTTTTGCAGTGGCAGGCTTTGGGGCGCTAACGTTTTAAAAGGAGAGGTGTCTCCTCATGAAAGATCGTAAGGCACAGCAACCGACAAACGAAAGAGGGACTACAAAAAAAGCGTATGTCGCACCCTCGTTAAAACGTTATACGTCGCCTAAAGTCAGAAAGCATAAGTCATATAAAGATATAACTATGCTGGTTGTCACTCCTTCGGCATCCGCTGCCGGCGGCCCTTCGCCGTGAATCCGCTTACTTCAAGACTGTAGGGCTGATGATAGAAACATTACTGAAACGGTCGCAATTAACCTCTTTGCCCCGGTGGAGAGCGCCCGAGTCTCAGATCAAGCGGTACTACTGCATTCATGCGCTTCCATTGAAAATTGTCTCTGATCAGAAAAATTTTTGGCGCTTTCTGGATAGGGTCTTCGGCTATTTTTTGACGCCCCCCTCCCTCTCCACCCCGAAAGCTGTGAGTGTCAATTTCTACGGAATTCCCGCCGAACATGACGCGCACTTTTATAATACCACGACAGAAGAAGACCTGCCGGCCCCCAACATCCCTCATGTTCACGGGTATGTGTCAGACCAGTGTATGTTGTATCGTTATGCCCACAAAGGCACATTTTTTGTGGATCCGATCGGTGGACATCATGGGGGCTATATTACAACCCCTTATTCAAATACGGAACTGCGCCGCATGTTTCGCAGTGTAGTTCTCCCGGTGTTATTCAATCTTCTGCGCATGCAGGGCCTTTTCCCGATTCATGCCGCAGCCGCAGCCGCCGGCGACAGAGGCATTGTGATCACTGGCGAATCGGGGCGGGGCAAAACCACCCTCTTACTGCATCTGCTTCACATCGGATGTCACTATATGGCCGATGATATCCTGCTGCTCCGAGCCAAGACGCCAGGGCTCGAAATATTGTCTGTGCCCATGCATGTCCGTATTACCCCGCAAACGGCAGACATGTTTGCTGAATTTCGTTCGCTCTGTCACCATAGCATGGCTGATGAACAGGGCAAGTATGCTGTTGATATTCTGACTCATTATCATCAACCCCCGGCCCTGACTGCCCGCCCCGCATGCTTGTTATTTCCGGAAATCAGCAGCGACCAAGCAACCAGAATTCAGCGGATGTCAGCCAAAGAGGTGGTCATGCCCTGGATGCACGAAAATACCTTTGCCAGCAAAACCAGGTTCAGTCGAGACAATTTTGCCATTTTGTCCCAACTGATCCAGACCGTCCCATGTTATAAAGTGTGGCTTGGACGTCACATGACTTCATTAAGCCACCAATTAGAGCATATCCTCGGTGCTATGCTCTAGCGGATGTTGTGACAGGTTGGGGGAATGCGCCCACTGGCCCCATTCTATGTCAATGATCTGCTTCAACGCGCATGTTGTATGCTCCATCATTTCTCCTGATCGCTGAACTGACCAATCGGTGCAATTTTTCCTGTGTCCATTGTTTTAGGACGAACAATATCGCTCCACAACCAGACCTTCCAATAGCTATATATGAAAAATTTTTGAAGGAAGCCCAAAGCTATCAGACGCCTCATGTTTCGCTGACCGGCGGCGGCGAACCAACCCTGCACCCTGATTTCGCAGCGATCCTTGAACTGACAGCCCGCTATAAGTATACCTATACGCTGGTGACTAACGGCTGGACGTTCGAAAACATCTGGCCGTTCCTTGTCCAATATCGTGACAACTTATACACTGTCGCATTCAGTTTAGATGGCGCGACCGCAGCAACCCACGACACCATCCGCCGGCATCCCGGCTCGTTTCAAAAAGTCATCCAGGCCTGTATGATTTGTTACTACAAACAGATACCGTTCCGACTTACAACGACTCTGCATCGTCTGAATGTCGAAGAAATCGAAGCCGTTTTTACGCTTGCGGCAAAGTTGGGAGCCGATGAAGTCAACCTCGGATGTGCTCAATTGACCGAAGCGCTTGTCTCGCAAAAACTGGCCTTGTCGCCTGTTGAACGGAAACGAGTAGAATGGACTATCCGGCACCTTGAAGAAACGGCCCCGCTGCCTGTTAATCAGGGATTTGATTTCTTTACCCAAAATCCCTGTTTTCCATGTAAGCCCCTCCAAATGAGCACACTTACCATGGATTACGCCGGCCGCGTGCGTTTCTGTTGTCAATTATCAGGCTACCCTACCGACGAAGCCCACCAGGACGCTGATATCATC
>CAZSOP010000334.1:0-5088 GCA_964608385.1 uncultured Cytophagia bacterium | reverse complement strand
AGATGCTATGATTCAAACTCACTTACCAAAAGCAACGCTTCGTCGAATAGCCTGTGCAATTACGGGTTTCATTTCAGGATTATATTCATTTTCGCTGATTTCCACTCCCGACGAAGAAATTCATAAAACATTAAATACGATGAGAAGCGCCCTGGTGGCCAGTCTGGCGCGATTCATCAAGGAGGCACTTCCGGCAGTTCCGTCCGAGCTTATCGTCGGGCAGAATTAAGCTGTCGGTTTGGTTTCCGTAACAACAAATTAATCTCTTTAACAGTGTGGTTTTACTAACCCGCTTTTTAGTGATATAGATTTGCGCTTATGGTTTTCTCCAATTGTGGAGTTTTATCGGAGAATACTGGCAATAAACAATGCTCTAAGCCGAGTGACTCATGTTGAGAATAGTTTCTGCTTATTTCATTTTAAAATTCCACGAACCGTGTGAAAAGAGCATCCCGGTCATGATCCGGTTTGTGGGTCATGCTGTGCTGAAACATATGTCACTTAGCAGACAGGTTTTGCCCAATTACGATCAAAAGGAAAAGTGATATTGAACTGGGGGAAAGCAAGAATTGAGTTTCAATAACTTCCACTACCAAAGCGGATGGGGTAAAATGACGGATTTAACTGAAAGGCGGATCGATTTGATCGATGACGCCGAGGGTAAGATCTTTGAGTTTGCCAAGGGTGTTGAGGAACAGCGTAAAATCGCGGCGGATACCGATTATCCCATGGCAGAACGGTTGGAAGCCTACGAAGATATAATCGACAGTGAAGTGGGCGACACTTCGCTCTGGCGCGCCCGCAATATCGAACGTGAAGTCGGTCTGCGCCAGATCTACTTCAAGTTTGAAGGCTCTAATCCGACCGGTTCGCACAAGGATCGCATAGCCTTCGCTCAGGTGCTGGATGCCATGCGCCGGGGATACGATACCGTGAGCATTGCAACCTGTGGCAATTACGGAGTGGCTATGGCATTGGCTACCTCATTAGCCGGACTTAAATGCCTGATTCACATTCCACAGAGTTACCACAGTAATCGAATTCGCGAGATGGAAGAGCTGGGTGCCAGAATCGAGAAAGTCCCGGGAGACTATGAGAGCGCAGTAGTCTATTCTCAGAAAAAGGCTTCTCAGAACGAGTTTTACGATGCCAATCCCGGGGGACAAAACGTACTGCCTCAGATGAAAGCCTACGGAGAAATCGCTTACGAGATCTATGATGAGCTTCGAGATGCTCCTCCGGTGGTTGCTGTACCGGTTTCCAACGGCACCACCCTGGCCGGTATCTACAAAGGTTTTCTGAGTTTATACCGACGAGGAAAAACTTCAAAAATTCCCCGCATGGTGGCTGGATCATCCTTCAAAAAGAATCCAATAATTCAAGCCTGGCTGAGTAACCTGGAAAGCTGCGAGGACTTACCCCCTGACAAGATCAAGGAAACCCGGATTAATGAACCCCTGATCAACTGGCATTCAATCGATGGTGACCTTGCCCTGACTGCGATTCGCCATTCCAATGGCTGGGCTTCCAATATCAGCGATAAAAACATGATGACATCTTCCAGATTAATCCGTGAAAAGGAAGGCCTGCATGTACTGCCGGCATCTACCACAGGATTGGTAGCGCTAATTGAGAAACATAAAAAGGAATCATTACCAAACGATCGCTATGTGATCGTTTTAACAGGAAAGAAAACATGAACCATTTCCCTGAAGGCAATGCCATAGTGTATTGCGAGGAGGCGTTTAATACCACGAATGGGAAAACTGCCCATGGACTGGTACGCTACACTGAAAGATATCATATGCTTTCAGTCATTGATTCAGTTTATAGAGGCCTGGACGCTGGTAAAGTGCTCGATAATAAACCGACAGGCATTCCAATATTTTCTTCGCTTGAAATTGCGCTCGAGGATGCCGTAGCGAGAGGAAAGCCAGCAACACATCTGGTTATCGGTCTCGCTCCGGATGGAGGCAAATTGAGCCAGCTTGCACGGGATGATATCCGTGAGGCAATCGATTTTGGATTGAATATGGTTTGTGGTTTGCATGACTTTTTAACGGAGGATAGTGATTTAATGGAATGGGCCGAGAAAAGGGGGGTGGTTGTCCGCGATGTCCGCAAGCCGTTATCACGTGATCAATACCATTTTTTCAGCGGGAAAATTGAACAGGTAGATTGTCTTAAAGTCGCCGTGCTCGGGACTGATTCGGCGGTTGGCAAGCGGACCACCGCCTGGATGCTGGAGCAGGCATTGAATAATAAAAATCATTCAACGGTTATGGTCGGCACCGGTCAGACTGCGTGGTTACAGGGAGCACGTTACTGCATCATAATGGATACACTGGTGAATGACTTCGTTTCCGGTGAGATCGAGCATGCTGTCTGGTCGGCCTGGAAGGACTGTAAACCCGAGGTAATATTGATCGAGGGACAGGGAAGTCTGCTCAATCCGGCTTACCCCGGGGGATTTGAAATCCTGGCTGCGGGCAGACCTGACGCGGTAATTCTTCAACATGCTCCAGCACGGAAAGAATATGATGGTTTTCCCGGATATCCTATCCAATCTTTGGATCATCAGGTTAAAGCTATCGAGATTATATCCGGCAGGAAAGTCATAGCAATTACAATCAATCATGAGGATTTGAATTCTCAGGAAATTTCAGCAATCTGTAAGCTGATATCATCTCAAACCGGTTTGCCTGTTTATGATGTGCTGTTAAATGGTGCAAATGAACTGGCAAATTTAGTGATCAAGCACAGCAAGAAAAGATTTGGTAAAACCAGGATTGTTGCCTGATGAAAAATAATGTTATAAACCATGCTATCAGGATGCCAATGTTGAAACAGATCAACAAAAGCGATCCACTTTCAATGCTGGAAATCTTCGACCGTCTCGAAGTGGGGCCTCTCAAGCTCGAAAAGAAGAAGCTCAAAGCACCCTACAGGCTGTTCTGGGATAAAGAACAGGACGCGAAAGATCTGGTCTATTCCTATGAGGAAGAAGTATTCGATCCTGATGACAACTCATCTTTAAATCTGGCAAATATGATAGCGGCCCAGGTAGCATTAAACTATGGCCTGTTCTGTCGCGAGATTGTCTTTTGGGGAAACTATGATCCGGTTGATCAGAGATTTTTACGGGATATGTTAGAAAACACTGCCCGTGAAATTTATGTCAAGAAAATACTTGAGCCAAATCCTTTTCTGGTTGGTGATGCGGCCAGACTGCCGGTTTTAAAACTCAAGACTTACTCACGTTCCAGGCTAAGTTTCCCTGACTCTTCACAGGCCAGTCAGGCGAAGTGGCAGATGTGGTCGACGGACAGGAAAAAGCATTGTATTCTTTCCAGTGGTGGAAAGGACAGCCTGCTGAGCTATTGCCTTATAGATGAGCTGGGCCGTGAAACTCATCCAATTTTTGTTAACGAATCCGGTCGGCACTGGTTTACCGCTTTAAATGCGTTTCGGTACTTTCAACAAAACATTCCGAATACCGGGCGAGTGTGGGTTAACTCCGACCGTATCTTTAACTGGATGCTCAGGCACATGCCGTTTATCCGACAGGATTACAGCAATGTTCGTTCCGATGAATATCCGATCCGGCTTTGGACTGTGGCAGTATTCCTGTTTGGTGTACTTCCTCTCTTGCGTAAACGTGGAATTGGACGGTTGCTGATCGGGGATGAGTTTGACAGTACAAATAAAACATCTCACAAAGGCATAACGCATTTCGATGGGCTTTATGATCAGAGCCGATATTTCGATGATGCTTTATCTCGATACTACATGCAAAAAGGCTGGGCTATCAGCCAGTTCTCCATCTTGCGTACTCTGTCTGAAATGCTGATTGAGAAAATACTGGTTGAACGCTATCCGGGTATCCAGAAGCAACAGATGTCCTGCCATGCAACTCACAAGCGGAACGAACGGGTGTACCCTTGTGGCAAATGTGAAAAATGCCGCAGGATTGTTGGAATGCTGACCGCTCTTGAAGCTGATCCAGTAAACTGTGGTTATTCTGAACAGCAGGTTGCGGACTGTTTGAAAAATATCGCTGTTAAGGGAGTTCACCAGGAAGGTCCCGGCAAAGAGCACTTGAATTTCATGTTGTATCAACAGGGGCTGATTGAATTCACATCTGAGCAGATGCGTTCCGCAAAAGAACATCCGGTAATTATGAAACTGAGATTTACCCGGGACCGGTCACCTATTGGCGGGATTCCTGATGATTTACGCTCAAAGCTATATAGTATACTATTGAAGCATGCCAACGGAGCTGTCAAAAAAGAAGGCCGCAGGTGGATCGATTTTGATCCGTTTTCAGATCAGGGAATATCTGCACCTTTTCCATTTGAAATGAGTGACGATAAAAGCAATAAGGGTAATAACACAATTGCTGCGAGAAAAAGCAATTATCTCTGGTCGGAACTGACCTGGCCGGAAGCGGAACAGAGGCTCAAAGAAATTGATGTAGCTATCCTGCCGGTGGGTGCAATCGAACAGCATGGACCTCATCTCACATTGGATGTGGATGCTTACGATGCCAATTATCTGGCGCGCAGTGTCGCGCAGGCATGTAGCGACCCGAAACCATTGGTATTACCTCAATTGTTTTACGGGGTCTCATATCATCACGATGATTTTCCCGGAACTCTATCGATCAATAATAACACTCTCTCAACACTGGTATACGAAATAGGTATGAGTGTGGCCTCCAATGGCATTAACAAGCTGGTTGTAATCAACGGTCATGGAGGTAATACACCAGCTCTCAATTATGCGGCTCAAATGATTAATCGGGATGCGCGTATTTTTGTTTGTGTTGATAGCGGTGAAACCAGCGATGTCGATATTTACGGAATGATCGAAACTCCCAACGATGTTCATGCTGGAGAATTCGAAACCAGTACATCTCTGGCATCCAGGCCCGAGATGGTGCGGATGGATCGGGCGGAAAAAAGCGTACCTTCATTTTCCAGTCGCTATCTAAACTTCACCTCCAAGCGTTCGGTCTCCTGGTATGCCTATACAGAAAGAATTTCTGAGAGCGGTGTTATGGGTGATCCTACCAAGGCCAGTGCTGAA
>CAZSOP010000333.1:0-5088 GCA_964608385.1 uncultured Cytophagia bacterium | reverse complement strand
GCGATCCTTGATGAGCTCGTTTTCCGGCCAGTTGGCGGGTATAGCACCCTCTTTATCGGAAACCTGCAGGGCTTTAACTGCGCGCAAGATCTCTTTAATGTTGCGGCCGATTTCCTGCGGATAGTAGAGCACCAGCCGCACCTTGCCGTCCGGGTCGCCGACAAATACCGCACGTACGGTGTTGCTGCCTTTTCCGGGGTGCAACATGCCGAACTGCGATGCAATATGGTCATTGGCTGCGATGATGGGGAATTCGATCTCAAGGTCGAGATTATCCTTTATCCATTCAACCCATTTGATATGCGAAAACACCTGATCAACCGACATGCCGATCAGCTTGACATTGAGTTTTTTAAATTCAGCATAGTGTTTTTGAAAGGAATAAAATTCGGTGGTACAAACCGGGGTAAAGTCTGCCGGATGGCTGAACAATACAAACCAGTATCCCTTTAAATCTCTGGGAAAATCCATTTCACCGTGCGTGGTCTGAAGCTTTAGTTCGGGAAAATCATCGCCCAGCAGCGGCATGTTAAGTTTTTCTTCCATGTTTAGCTCTCCTTTTTCGTGTGTGTTTGTATTTATTTATTGCAATGAATTGTCTGTGTAATGGTGTACAAAGAGCTGTTTTTAAGTAAACCCGCTACTATAACATTTTATGTTTTCACTTTATTCCTTATGATCGCCTTTACGGTTATGGTTGTGATGTTGATCCCCGTCTGTATCTTCAGCTTCAGCGTCGGGCGTGATGCTGTTAAAATATTTTTGCAATTGGTGAAAATTTTTGTCATATTATTAAATATCGTTTCCACCTACTGGATCTATTGAATCTTCAGAGGTCGCTATGAGCCAATTTGATGAATTGAAAGAGCGGGTTTATCAAAGCAATATGGAGTTGCCCCTGAAAGGCGTGGTGATTTATAGCTTTGGCAATGCCAGCGCCATCGATCGGGAACAAAACGCTGTTGCCATTAAACCCAGCGGTGTGCCTTATGAAAAATTACAGCCGGAGGATATCATCGTCGTCGATATGCAGGGAAATCGCATCGAAGGGACGTTGCGGCCTTCATCCGACACCAAAACACATCTCGTGCTTTATCGTCATTTTCCCAATATCGGTGGCATCGCCCATACCCATTCGCCCTATGCCGTTGCCTGGGCTCAGGCCGGTAAAGCGATCCCCATACTCGGAACGACTCATGCCGACCACCTGACTTCGGATGTACCCTGTACCAGAGTCATGGCCGACGAGATGATCAAAGGAGATTATGAGACCGAAACCGGTAATCAAATCATAGAACTTTTTTCCTCGCTCTCCTATGAAGAGATCGAGATGTTGCTGGTGGCCTGTCACGGTCCCTTTACCTGGGGGAGGACAGTCGAGCAGGCGGTTTATAATGCCGTCATTCTGGAAGAACTGGCTAAAATCGCTTATTTTACCCTGCAGCTCAATGCAGAAACACCGCGACTAAAATCAACCCTGATCGATAAGCATTATCTGCGCAAGCATGGTAAAAATGCATATTATGGCCAGTCCGGCTGATGATGAATGGCAAGATTATATTAATATAAAAGATGAACAAAGGATTGCTGAAATGCCTATTGACAAACGAAAATTCGGACAACTCGATTCAGGTGCGCAGGTTGATTTGTTTACCCTAACCAATCGAAATGGTCTCAAAGCAGAAATTACCAATTTTGGCGGCATCATTACCTCGCTCCAGGTGCCCGATCGCAATGGCGATTTGAGCGATGTTGTGCTTGGATTTGATTCATTGGAGGGATATCTGGATGAGCATCCCTATTTTGGTGCTATTGTCGGTCGTTATGCAAACCGCATCGCCAATGGCCTTTTCGAGCTGGACGGAAAGCAGTATATTCTTGCCAAAAACAACGGTCCCAATCACCTGCACGGTGGGAAAAACGGGTTTGACAAACAACTGTGGAAGGCCGAGCCGATGCTGGAAAAGAACCGGTGTGGTTTAAAACTGGATTATGCGAGCCTGGACGGAGAAGAGGGGTATCCGGGCACTCTGGTCGTTACCGTGACCTATTGGCTTGACGATGCGAATGAGCTGCGCATCGACTATGAAGCATTTACCGACAAACCGACTATAATCAATTTGACCAACCACTCTTACTTTAACCTGCGCGACGCCGGCAAAAGTCATATTCTCGAGCATCAGGTTTTGATCCATGCCGATGCCTTTACGCCGGTAAACGACAATCTTATTCCTACCGGAGAGTTTCGCCATGTCGATCAAACGCCTTTTGATTTCGGTGTACCTGTGGAAATCGGTACCCGTATCGACGATGATGACCGCCAATTGCTCAGAGCGGGTGGTTACGATCATAATTATATTATCAACGGTCAGGCGGGTGAATTAAGGCCGGCCGCAGAGGTGTACGAGCCCGAAAGCGGTCGCGTGCTTGAGGTTTCGACGACAGAACCGGGGATGCAGTTTTACAGCGGCAATTTTCTCGATGGCTCGATTATCGGTAAAAATCATACCGCTTATCACAAACGACATGGCTTTTGTCTTGAAACGCAGCATTACCCCAATTCACCCAATCGGTCGCAGTTTCCTTCAACGCGGCTCAACCCAAAGGAAACGTTCCGGTCGACAACGGTATATGTGTTTTCAAGCAGATGAGAAGATAAATTATCAGCGAGAGGTCAAGATGCAAAGACGTCATTTTTGCAAAGTATTGGGATTGGGTACGACAGCAGGAGCGGTTGCGGGTTCGCTGCTTCGATGTAACAGCATGAACAAGCGCCCCAACATCGTCTTTATTCTGGTGGATGATCTCGGCTGGAAAGATCTGGGCTGTTATGGCAGTACATTTTACGAAACGCCCAACATCGATCAGCTTGCCGCTGAAGGCATGCGCTTTACCGATGCCTATGCTGCCTGTCCGGTGTGTTCACCCACCCGCGCCAGCATCATGACCGGCAAGTACCCGGCCCGTTTGGGATTAACCGACTGGATTCCGGGGCGCTTTCATAATCGCGGACAGGAACCGGCAAACCGACTGGAACCGCCTGAATTTAAACCCTATCTTGATCATAAAGAAACCACTCTGGCGGAAGCATTGAAAGAAAACGGCTACAAGACCGGATTTTTTGGCAAATGGCACCTCGGCGAGGAACCCTATTGGCCGGAGCATCAAGGATTTGACGTCAACAAGGGCGGCTGGACACGCGGCGCCCCCTATTATAACCAGTATGATCCCAAATCGGACTGCTGGTACGGAGAAAGCGGTTTTTTCAGTCCCTACAAGAATCCGCGCCTCGATGATGGGCCGGAAGGGGAGTACCTGACCGATCGTCTGACGCAGGAAACCATGAATTTTATCGAAAAGAATCAAGATCAGCCTTTTCTCGCCTATCTCTCCTTTTACACCGTACATAATCCGATTGATGGTAAAGAAAAACTCGTGGAAAAGTTTCGCCAAAAGGCAAAAGAGATGGGATTAACAGAAAAGCAGCAATTCGAAGAAAATCCGGATTGGGCCGATACAAGGCCTGATGGATTGTGGCGCCGGCGTCTGGTTCAGGCCAACCCCGAATATGCTGCCATGATCTACAGTCTCGACGAAAATGTCGGTAAAGTGATGCACAAACTCGATGACCTCGGTCTTGCCGATAATACCGTTGTTGTTTTTATGGCTGATAATGGCGGCCTGGCCACAGCAGAGGGTTCTCCCACCACCAATGCGCCACTTCGTACCGGCAAGGGATGGCTTTATGAAGGCGGCATTCGCGAATCCATGATTGTAAAATGGCCCGGCGTGGTTGAGCCCGGATCGGTTTGTTCGGAAGCGGTTATCAGCACCGATTTTTATCCCACCATACTGCAAATGACGCAATCCGGCCTCAAGCCGGATCAGCATCAGGATGGAGAGAGCCTGGTACCCCTGCTCAGGGGAGAAGAGTCGCTCGATCGCAATTGTCTTTACTGGCATTATCCCCATTATAGCAATCAGGGGGGTAATCCCGGCAGTGCAATTCGCTGTGGCAAGTATAAATTGATCTGGGACTATGAAACCGAACGCCTCGAACTCTATGATCTGAAAGCGGATATTGGCGAACAACACAATTTAATCGATGAAAAACCGGAACTGGCATTACAGCTGAACGCAAAGTTGCAAAAATGGCTGGACAACGTCAACGCCCGTCTGCCCAGGCGGGTTGAATAAGCGTTGTAATGATACTGAGCAAGAATTCTTTACTGAAAGGCGGGTTTATATATGAAGTATAGAACATTCGGCAAAACAGGATGGCAGGTTTCGGAGATCGGCTTTGGTGGCTGGGCTATCGGTGCCGCCAAATGGGGCACACAGGATGATCAGGACAGCCTCAAGGCTCTGCACCGGGCTCTCGATTTCGGCGTGACGTTTATCGATACGGCTCAGGCGTATGGCAAAGGTCACAGCGAGCGTCTGATCTCTCGGGTGCTAAAGGAGCGCGGTGAAAAAGTCGGCAACGGCAAGGTTTGCGTCGCTACCAAAATACCCCCTGTCCCGGGAAACTGGCCTCCTTTTCCCGAAGATGGCATTGAGGAGCGCTTTCCGGAAGCCTATTTGCGTGAAAAAGTCGAATACAGTTTGAAAAATATGGATGCCGAGGTGCTTGATGTCGTTCAGCTTCACACCTGGACGCGCGCCTGGAACCACAAACCTGTCGCTCTCGATGTGCTGCACGATCTTAAAAAAGAGGGTAAACTGCTTGCCGTCGGCGTTTCGACTCCCGAACACGATCAGAATTCGCTCATAGAACCGATGCGTCAGGGCAAGCTGGATGCGGTTCAGGTGATTTACAATATTTTTGAACAGGAACCGCGGGCGGAATTTTTACCCGTTGCAGAGGAAAACAAGGTCGGCGTTATTGTGCGCGTTGTTTTCGACGAGGGCTCACTGACCGGCAAATTCGATATCAACACCACCTTTGAAAAGGATGATTTCCGCAATCTTTATTTCAAAGGCGATCGCTTGCAAGACACAGTCAAGCGGGTGGAAAAAATCAAACAAACCATTACCAAATTTGGTTTCAGCGAAAGCGATCTGCCGTCAATAGCGATCCGTTTTGCC
>CAZSOP010000332.1:0-5096 GCA_964608385.1 uncultured Cytophagia bacterium | reverse complement strand
AAAAAATCACAGAACAGAGGCCATCTCTGTCCATGATGAATTAAGAGTTAGCGTCTATTTTGTTGCGATTCCCAAAAATCCTGAATAATGGATTCACAACGGGATTCTATCTCAGAGAACCAGCGGTCTTCTGCGTACTGTTTCCATTTGCCGAACTTGGGTTTTATGATCAAATCTTCTACTCTGGAAATGTTGTCCCTATCAATATCAAGCTGCTCAAACAAAGATGATAGAATTTTCGTCGGCTGTTCGACGAGTGCTTCGAAGCATATCGAACAATGGGCATAGGTTCTGCCGAATAAGAACGAAAGTTTCCAAATGTAGTAAAACAGTTCATAAGGATGGGCTGCCAGACATTCATCAAGAAAGGGAAACTGATATTTCAGGTCCTCTGCCCAAAGCCGCAGGTAAAACCCATCATAAGGAATAAATTGGTTCATGGTACCATCTGGCGGGAATGATGATAGATTATCAAGAAGAGTCGAACACCACTGATCGCGAGGATGGCGATAAATGTGTATGAGCTTGGCATTGGGGAAATTTTGGCGAATCCAGGGAAGGCGAAAATCAATCCTGTTAAACTGAAGGACAGGCATTCCGGGGGCATGTTCAATAAGGATGCTGATAAATTGTTTCATAATTGGGGCATAGAAAAAATCGTTCATATAGAGATTCTTTCTAATCCAATCTTCTCGGTAGAATTCCGACAGTACTTCTAATCCCTGGTATTCTTTATCATAGTTATCGACGAGCTTATGTGTTTTGTCCACACCTCGTTTTCTGGGGACGTATGGATCGAACCACTGATTTTCGTTAAATGGTTCATAATAGGCAGTTGTTCCATGAATTGCGCGAAATATGTTCCATAAGAGCGTTGATCCGCTTCTGAAACGACCGGTAATAAAGATGATGTCGGCTCTGTCCGTAGTCTGATCGGTTTGGGAAGTCACGGTAAGTTCAGGATAGGGGGATTGTTCAGAAAGATTCACGAAGACGTCTGCTATTTCAGAACGCCTCAAAAAGGGATTGTTCAAGGAATCTACAAGCACAGCTTTGACGGTATCTTTTACTATAACTTGTCTAAAAAGGGCAAGTATTTGTTGTTTGAGTAAATTCTTCAGCATTATTTTTTTGTGCATTCAGAGATAAATTGAATCCATCTCTCAGCAATGGCTTGTTCAGAATAGTGTACTTTCCAAAAGTTAATAATAGATTCTCTTAGGTTATCTTTGTGAGCAAGCAATTCGTTTAATATTTGGGAAGCCTTTCCTCTATTTGACGAGTCAATAATTGCAACGCCAGGACACGTTCTAAATTGCTCAAAAGCAGGAATCGCTGACAATAGACAAGGAATGCCTGCACTCATGGATTCAATAACCACCCTTCCAAAAGTTTCTTGTTTACTCATAAAGACCAGGACATCGAAAGAGTTATATATTTTCTCCTTGTTCCCTTCCCAGGGATGCGTTTTAATTCGAGGATGATTATACTGATAACTGGTTTTTTGATCAACTCCCCATAGGTGGATATAATCTACTTTTGATTGTAAAGCAATTGTTACAGATTCTTTGACATTCTTGTGCTCATCTCCCAGATTTCCTACAACTCCGACATTATTACTGCGTTGAATTTTCTTAATAGGTTTTGTCATATTAGGTATAATTGTATAATGTCCTGCTTGCAGTTGAAATGAATCTTGTTGGACGGTGTTTACAAAACGGACTTTATGGGCGAGCTGAAGAGATGTTTGAACATATTCAGGATCGAGACCATGCAGCGAATATAGTAGACCATGACAACTTACAATACATTTTTTATTCAATGTTTTTACCGATTCAAGAAATTCGTGATCACACGACACATCGCATATAAACAGATCTGCCCCCATATTAGGAGTATTAATAATTTTAACAGCTTGTTCAAGTAAGGAGTTATAGTGGCTCTCAGGATAGCTGACAAACTCAACGTGAAATCCCTGATGGGCAAGTAAATTGGCAATATCTGAAATAGAGAACACTGCTCCAGATTTTCCATGAAATCCACATTTGAAGCCAATAGTTTTCTTAGCGCTGTTTAAATATTTATTCCGATGCATCCAGCGATTTCTGTAGTAATAATATCTATTTCTTGCAATATCCAGGCGCGTCTGTATAGACCAGGGAAGACGATGTTCTACAAGAATATTCTTTACTTTTGAGGCAAACATGAATTGAGAACTCCTTTGTTTTATTTTTTATCGCTCGATCCGTGATTTGTGACCTGTAATATCTATCCATATATAGACAAGAGCCAATGTCGGATGGACATTTTCCAATTCCTCGCGAAGACTCTCGCGCTCATCCTGATTCAAATATGGCCCGAAGAGTAAGAGTAAGGGCAGAAGGGCTGCAAACCCCAGCTCTTTGAGGCCTTCCAATAGGCTATTCTGAATATGAAGAGCGTTGTTGATTAACACCAAAACGATTCCGGTTGCAAAAAGTATCGCCAGACGGCGGAATTCGAATGGAATCGGATAAATTTTTCGAAACAAGAAGAACCCAATAGTGCTAAACGTCAGGTAGGTAATGACTGAATTCCACGCTGCGGCCATAAAGCCGTATTTTGGTAAAAAGTACCAGTTGAGTATGATATTGACCGATGCTGAACACGTATACGCGATCGGAAGATACCAGGTTTTACTTTTGATGTATGCGCCGATAACGAAGAATTGATGGAGGGTGTAAAAACACATCCCGAATCCGACAATCTGGACAACAACCCAGGCTTGAAAATACTCGGGCGCTGCCAGGAGCTTGATCACGGTCGGGGCCAAGATCACCAGGATGTATTGGCACACCACATACACCGTGACAAAATAAGTCGTTATCCGGGCGTAGGTGCGCTGGTAATTGTCCTGTTTCGCCACGTCATACATGACAGACGCCCCCCATATTCGCGCGAATGAGCCATGGATGAGGAAATTGAGCATAAAGGGAAATCTGTAGCCCAGGCCATAGACGCCGATCCCCGATACCGACGGCCAACGCGGGCGCAATAACGATCGGTCAGCGCCGTGCATAAGGGCCGCAGAGAAAATATTCGGGATAAAGGGCATCCCGAATTTCAACATCCGCCCGAGTACCTGAAAACAAAAATGGAACCCGTTGCGGGTGATAAGATAGACCGCGAAAAAACTGCCGATCAAGCCGGAGGATAACAATTCTCCGAGTAACATTCCCTTGGCGCCCAGGCCAAGCCCTACGATGAAATACAGGTTGGCCCCCACATTAATGCCCAACTTCAGTAACGATACCAGTAAAAACAGTTTCGATTGTTTCCGGATAGCGGTATAATTCCGGCCAGTCGTGAAGATGGCTTGAATCCATAACAGAATAATGCCCAGATCAATATAGACCGTCGCCTGAACATTGCCGAGCAGAAAGCGCGCCAGGAGATCATCAAACAAAAACAAACCAATGAGCCAGGCAAGCCCCATAACGAAAACAAACCAAAAGGATGTACTAATAACGGTCTGTTGTTGATTCTCAGAGTCAGCTTCCTTGTAAAACTTGGCCATCGCTGGCACTAAACCCGCTAAGAGAATGACAACAAACTGCCCCCTGACATTATCAATGATTTCCAGAATACCGTAATCAGCCGTCGTGAGAAAGCGCGTATAGACCGGGAGCAGGATAATACTCGCGAACGTGCTGGCAGCGCCCCCCACCATATACACAATAGAATGAACCCCTAATTCCTTAACCGTTTTTCGTAGCATATCCTTTCATCCTGATTCGCTCAGCCAAGTCATCGTTTGTATGTAGATTGCGCTCGAAAATTTATTCTAAGAATGCCTCTAACTCTTTCACCAGGCGTTCATACGTAAAATGTTTGACCCACTCTAACCCGTTATTCCCCATCTTTTCTCGTAAGCCGTTATCCTGTAACAAGGTAACAAGGGCCGTATACAGTGCTGTGGTATTGTTGCTGTCAATTAAAAATCCGTTATAGCCATCGCGTATGGCAGAGGGGACCCCCCCAGCATTGCCTCCGATAACCGGTTTCCCACAGGCATTGGCCTCTAAGAAGACAATCCCAAAGCCTTCAAGGTTGCCATCTTGGGTTTCTCGAACAGGCATGACGAAAATATCGCCAAGATTATAATACTCAAGAAGAGCGTCTGATGGAATTTCTCCTAAAAACTCGACATATTCGTGCAACTGGAATTGTTCAACGAGCGTTTGTAAGGTGTGTTCTTCTTCTCCGACTCCGCCGATCAGGTATTTAACTGCCGGACAGATATTGATGATCCGGGGTAAAATTTTAATGACAGTGTCATGCCCTTTGCGATCTTCTAATCGGGAAATCGTCAGCAGGACTTTTTTATCGCGTAGATTGTATTGCTGCACCAGTGCGGCATTTTTTTTCTGCGGGACGAACTCTGTCAAATCAACAGCATTGTATATAATGGCTATATTGGAATTATAGGGTTCAACCAGGTTTTTGGTAAAATCACTCACCGCGATGATTCCTTTGGCATACCGTAAGGCGTTCCATTTAAAAAATTGATACAATTTTCCGCCAAAGTTTTTCGTAATCTCTTCACCATGGACGTACAGATAATAGTGTCGCCCGAAGAAAAACCGCAGTATCAGGGCTGTTAAACAGAAATTAATATGCCCGAAGATAATGTTCTGGATCTGTTCTTTTTGGAGAATTTTCCTGATTTCCAGGACTTCTCGACATATTTTTAAATCAACATGTGAAAAACTATCAAACCGATAAATCTTAAAACGTTGGGTCTGGTCGAATTCGGGCCATCCGGGAAATTTTTGAGTAATCACAACGATTCTGTCAGGGTCCAGCGTAGCACAAAGATGATAATAAAGACTGGGAGTCCCTCCGATACAGGGAGGAAAATGCGTTGCCAGCAATAATGTTTTTTCCACCGTATAGTTAACCTCTCTTAAGAAGATGTACTTACGTCAATTCGTTTAAAAGAACAGCTACCATGCGCTCTGCCGCCTTGCCGTCCCATAAATCCGGCATTCGGGAGGTAATCACTTTGCCGTTGAGAATGTCACGGCTTTCTGCAATGATCCGGGCGGTGTCTGTTC
>CAZSOP010000331.1:0-5107 GCA_964608385.1 uncultured Cytophagia bacterium | reverse complement strand
ATTGCTCCCGCGCGCTCCGATGCTGCACCCTTCGATTCCGATGTCGTTTGTGAGGGGCTATTCTGCTTCCTGTTGCACCAGACGTTGGACGGCAAGTTCCCGCTGCCCGCGAACCTGGCCGTTCAGGCGAAGGGTATCAATAAACCGGATCGGGACCTCGGTCTGATCGAGCGCGATCAGCACGATCCGAGACGGCTTTTGTCCGTTAGCCTGCCGGGTGCGAGCGTATACCAGTTCGTTTGGGCACCAATCGCTCTGGGCATAGTTCATATTCCACAGAGCTACAAAGGTATCGGCCTGCTGAATCATCTGCTCCACCGAGGTCGAGACGCAGCCGCCGGCCGCAATGTGGGTTTCATCGCGTAACACGCTGCGCTGCTGCCGGCTCAGCGCGAGTTCCAGATGATCGGCCGCGTCGCTGTTCTCCCGGGAATAGCTCAGAAAATAGGTGTGGGGCGCTGGCGCATCCGCATGTTCCGTATAACTCCGTGAACCGGGTTCGAGGCTATCCAGCAGGTGTTCTACGTCAATCTCCACGTCAGCTTTGGGATAATAGTACTGCCGAACGCCGCGTTCGCGCAGTTTGAGCAGATCGGGGTAATCAATCGTGACATCAGGGTATCCAGGCAATGGCACGACTTCCTTGACCTTTAGTCGCGAGATTGTCCGGTGGATTTTGTGGAAGTCGGCGCGGATAATCGCCAGAAATGTGCTGCGCGTGGCTTCGCGTCCGGCTACAGCGATGAAGATTTTACGCTCTTCCAGGTCGGCTTTGACCAACGCCCGGTTCTGATGGTCTTCGGAAATCAGTACAACGCCTGTCCGCCAATAGGTGCGTTTGGAAATATACACATACATTCGCACGATAAACCGCGAAATGATGCTGTTGGGTAAGATGTCGTAATGATATTGAAACGCCAGGCTGTCGTCCCATTCGCCGGTGTACGGTTCTTCTTTGGGTAATAAATCGGGGACTAAAAACCGCTTGCCAGTGAAGCCCTCAAAGTCAAAACAGAGTTCAAATTTGTGCATCATATCAATAATGAATTGATGCTTTTGGACGGGGTAGGCTTTGGGATCCAACACGTGCGCAAGGGTTTCGCGTTGCAGGATTCCTTTATGTTGAGCCAACAGATTGGAATTTAAGATTTGATAGACGCCTTTGGTGACCCATTCCGGGTTCAAGACATTCGTGTCTTCCAGGATCGGATGGTCCCGAAAATGGAGAATCACGCCTAAATCGTGTAAGAAACCGATAAGCGTTTCTTGATCGCGTTTCTCGGCAATCCCTTTTGCGACGCACATCTGCTTGTATTGTGTATAGGAAATGTAATCGGCTTTCATCTTCTCAAGTTGGGCTTTGATCTCAAACCAACTCAGCGGCAATTCATCGTGAAGATGCTCGAGTTGCGCGACTTCTCGTTTCAAGATTTCTTCTAATGCTGGAATGCCTTCGCCGGTTTTACACGACACTCTGCGGGCATAATCCTTGATTGTCGGATACTTGGCCTGTAAGCCTTTCCAGTCAACCTCAAGCTCGTGTTCGTCGCATTTGTTGCAGACCACAATGATAGGCGAATCGCCGCCGAAACTTTGAATCATTTTGAGCCAGTATTCCGCCCGGTTTTCCTGTTCATCCAGGCGCGAATCCAGCACCAGCAGATACAAACTGCGTTTAGTCAGGAAAAACTGGTGCGTGGCGTGCATAATTTCCTGTCCGCCGAAATCCCAGACATTGAGCAGAATATCAGCGTCCTCAATCGTTAGTTGCCAATGATCAATATCCACGCCTTCGGTTTTGGTTTCCATCGGATCGAAACGATCTTCTGCCAAGCGTTTGATCAGTGATGTTTTTCCGACCGCTCCCTGACCAACAATGAGTATTTTGGCCTCATTTAATGCGCGCTTTTTCAAGTTGTCCGTCTCTATTTTGAAATAATACTGGAGCAATTCTTCAGGGCGATCTTGCAGAGTCATGAGCACTTCAGGTGGAATTGGCAATGGATTGCCTGCCAGACAGAGTTTTTTCAGGCGAAGTTGTCGTATTTCATCCGGGAGCGTTGTGAGTTGATTGCCGCGTAAATCGAGTATTTTCAAATTTCGTAACCTACAAATGCCAGGCGGAAGAGTGGTAAGCCGATTATTGCTCAAATTAAGGGTGACTAAATTGCGAATTTTTTCAATTGCAGATGGGAGCGTTTTAAGATTATTCCCCCCTAAATCAAGACTGGTTAACCTGCCTAATCCCCCAATTTGAGGAGGAAGTGTAATGAGTTTATTTTGGTTAAGATTGAGCTCTGCTAGATTTATTAATTTGCCAATTTCAGGTGGAAGATTTGTGAGCTGATTATTTTGTAATTCAAGTTTTATTAAACTGTGTAATTGACCAACTTCGGGGGGAAGGGTAACCATAGTGTTTCTGTTGAGATTAATCTCCTTTAATTTGTACAAGCTCACTTTTCTAATTACAATTACAGGATTGTAATATGAATCAACCCGTAGGACATATTCAATTTCCACTCCCCTCCAAATTTCAGGTGGAAATTTGGTAAGGCCCTGATCCGATAAATCGAGTCGAGTCTGACCTGAGCGGGCTGCATTTTTGAGGATGGGTAAAACATCGTGGGGCATAACTACACAGATTCCCATAAGAATAAGGATTTCATCCTTTCCTTAAACTGAGAATCTCTCTCACGTCTTAAAGCTGAAAGTCTTTTTATAATCGACATGGTTAAGCGGGCGGTTTTGGCTATTCTTGAATAGGGAGCAGATGAGATGAAATCGGCGTTTAGGGCGAAAAAGGAAGATGGAAGAGCAAAAAGAGCTTAAAACGCTTTACGTTCGCATTTTACAAAATCAAACACTTTGGTATACCAACCCCGTTCGGTGTTATTATCGCCCTGGGCATTAATTAAGGCCAATTCTACCTTATCAAGTTCTGTGCCCGAGACTACTGCCCCGCGTAAATCGGCACCCTCAAATTTTCGGGATAACGAGGCGTAGGCATGTTTTAAGATCAAAAATTGATATTTTTCAAATGGGCGCTTGCCGATGACAGCCCTGATCGCCCCCTCTAAACGGGCGCGTTGTTTTTCCGTTTTGATGGGATATTCCTGGTTTTTTAACTCTTCCAGTTGTTGAATCATCTTCTGCAAAGCATTTTTTTGCGTTTCAGAAAGCTTTTTTTCCGAGTTGTCGCGTTCCTCGCGCAGCGCTGAAAAAAATCGGTCGGTGAATTTGATGGTGGAGGCTAAAGTTCCGTGAGTGCCTTTCAGGTTCGCCCTGCGAAGATCGGCCCCGCTAAAATTGGCGTCAGTAATATCAGCCGACCGGAGCGAGGTATACCGTAAGGTCGCATTTTTCAGACAGGCTCCCCGGAGGTTTGCTCGCACTAAAAGCGCGTTATTTACCAGGGCATTGGTCAGATTCGCTCCTGCTAAGTTGGCCCCTGCCAAACACACCCCTGTCAGATTCGCATTTTCCAGGTCCACTTCCTCAAGAATCGCCCCGGCTAAATTGGCATAGCGTAAGTCTGCCCCTTGTAAACTGGCTTCCTCAAAATCGAGCTTGGGCAGGTTGGCGCCTATTAATCGGCTCTGCCCCAGATCGGCACGTTGCAAAAATTCTCCATCATTTAACCATCCACGCAGATCTTGTTTCTCAATATACTCTATTTCCGGGTTTAACATGGTTCAGTGCTCCTTATCCTGGTAATACGCTGAAGAAAATGATGAACCTCCTCGCTGAAATCATCCGGACTGCTCTTTTTTTGCTGGTACCGGCTTCTCGAGAAAATCTTTCCATTTGCCCATATACTGGTACATGTCCTCAACCGGATCAAATTTACGTCTAAATTCCAAATCGCGCAGCATTTTTTCGATTTTATAGCCGCGTTCTCCCGGCAGTTGCCCCAGCCAAAACTCTGATTTTAATGGCTGATCCGTCCGCTTCATTTTTAAGTCCCAGTGATTGAGCCAGAAAGCCACGGCTTCTGGGGTGCTAAAGGTCAACCGCATTCTCACTTCCATATCAGGCAGCTCTTCGAGCAACTCAATCACCGTGTCTACTTTTAAATTTTCGAGGATAGCGCCTTGTTTGGGGCTGCCAATCGTTTGACGCGCTCTTAACACGATTTCTATAAGTTTGGCGCGTCCCTCACTTCCTCCAAGATCATACATGACTTGCAGTAAGATAAAAGGCAAGGTTTTCAGATTGATAAATCCTCCCACATGAGGCATATATAACCGCCAGAGGCTGTCATCGCACTGGAGTAAGTGCAGAAAACTTACCACTGAAAGCCTGGAGAGTTTCTTGACGACCGAGACGATTAACGTAGTTTTCCTGAAGGCCAGGCTTCTTTCCTCTATTTCCGGGTTTTTTTCGCTGATCCAATGACATAATAAATCAATCACGAATTTGGGGCGCGTTCTGCACCATCTATTCAGCAAAGGTACCGGAGTAAGCTCTAAAATCCGACTTTGAACAGAGGAAGGCGTGGGGGGCAAAGCCTTCGTTGTGCGGTTGTCCGAAGTAGGTAAGAATCGCATACAGTCGTCCCCTCTTTATCGGTAATATAATTTTCTTAAAATTTTCGCATTGATCGCAAATTCTTTCAACCAGACATGTAACGAATACAGGAGCACGTAAAGAGGTAAATAGCACAAAAAGAAGAACGCTTTCATGAAATCCCAAATAAATTTTCCGATAGTATAAATCCACGGTAATGCTAATACGCCTACTATCAATACTCCGGGAAATTCAACAAGATCGGCCAGCGTAACCTTCGTTGCCCCTATAATGATGAAGAGGAGAAGAATAGGAAGTATTTCTATAAGGAGCCACCTTTTTAATTGAAACCACAGCCACCTTACCGCATCTACTAAACGGTAGAATCCGATCTTGACCGAATACATAAAATTTTCCCGAAAGATATGCTCTTTTGGCATTCTGGCATCCCCTTTCTGGCCTGTAGCCCGTGGAATTTATTGAATCAATTCAGACTCAAAGATGCTTTAAAGTCTATAAAACCATATTTTCTATACCAATAAAGTCCTGCATCGTCAAGAAAAAAATAGGATTTTCTCAGCAGTTTGACGTTTGTTGTCGG